>NZ_BAAGZJ010000018.1:0-106940 GCF_054778635.1 Nocardiopsis nanhaiensis | reverse complement strand
CCAACCCGCCGTCGTAGCGGAGCGGGTCAAGGTGGAGCGCCGTTGACGCGCGAAGCGCTCGATGGCGACGACCTTGAGGCGCGCAGCGGAGACGGCCACAATCGGGCGGCGGGAAAGGAGGGAACCCCAGCGTGGAACGAATCCCCAACCCATGAGGGCAGCCCTCAACGCCCAAAGGCAACGGTGTTGGGAGCTGCTCCCTATTGACGTATGCGTCCCTACAGCTCTACGCCTACAGCTAACCCCACAGCTACGCCTACGCCTACAGCTACCCCCCAGCTACGCCTACAGCTAACCCCACAGCTACCCCCACAGCTACGCCTGCGCCCACAGCTACGCCTATGCCTACGTCTACAGGGGAGTCAGTCGTCCGTGGAGTAGTCCTCGAAGCCGAGAGTGTCGTATCCGTCGTCGCCGAAGTGGAAGAGTTCGAAGGAGGCGGAGGTGGGGTCGCCGTTGTCGTCGAGGTCGATGTCGCCGCTCACGCCCTGGTAGTCGATGTCCTCGTCTTCGTTGAGGAGGTCGCGGCACTCCTGGAAGCTGTGGCACTCGGTGCCTGCGGGACGGCTGATTTCGGCGAGGTGTCCCACGTATTCGCTGGGTTCGGCGGAACCGGCGGATTCGGCGGCGAGAGCGATCGCGGTGACGCAGTCGAAGACGTGGGGCGCGTACTGGAAGATCTCGAGGTCGGGGCTGAACTCGCGGAGCCCGTCGTTGAACTCGGGGTTGTCGGCGCTCGGTGCGACTCCCGTGGTGCCGTTGATGGCCTGCGGCCCGTCGGCGCCGATGGTCTGGTCGAGGTCGGGGTCGTTGAGGCCGTCGGTGAGGTAGAACTGGTCGCCGTCGACGAAGCCGCTCTCGAGGAGGGTGGCCATGAGCTCGCCGCCTTCCTCGAAGGAGATGAGGGCGATGGCGTCGGCCTGCGCTTCGATGATGCCGTCGATCACGGCACCGTAGTTGGTGGCGTCGGGGTCGTAGGACTCGGTCATGACGACGTCTACGCCCAGGCTCGCGAGTTCGGTTTCCACGGCGGTGAGGTAGCCGCTGCCGTAGTCGTCGGCGCGGGCGATGACGGCGACGCTGTCGTGGCCGTCCTCGATGATCTGTTGGGCGAGGACGGGGCCGGCGAGGAGGTCGCTGGGTGCGGTGCGGAAGAAGTAGCCGTCGTCGTCGATCTCGGTGAGGTCGGGTGCGGTGTTGGACCCGGAGCACTGGACGATTTGGGAACCGGTGATGCTGGCGTAGGTGGCCTGGGTCATGGCGGAGGCTGCGGCGCCGATGACGGCATTGACGTCTTCCGCGACGAGGTTGTTGGCTGCCTCGTTGGCCTGTCCTGGGTCCGCGGTCTCGTCGGCTTGGATGGGGTCGGGGACGTCGGTGCCGAGGATGCCGCCGGCTTCGTTGATCTCGGAGATGGCGTATTCGGTGGCGGCGAGCTGGGGCGGGCCGAGGGAGGCGAGGTTGCCGGTCTGGGGGTAGAGGATTCCGTAGGTGAATGCTCCGTTGTCGCCGTTGCCGAGGTCGGGGCCGTTGCCGTCGTCGCCGCAGGCGGTGAGGGTGAGGACGAGTGTGAGGGTGGCCGCGGTCAGGGTCAGGGGTAGGGCCTTGGTGGTGGGCATGGTTGGTGGTCCGTTCGCGAGGCGGTCGGGGCCGGGGCAGGGGCCCTCTGGTCGGGTATCGGGGGGTGCTGGGGTGGGGGACGCTCGGGGACAGGGCCGGGCCCGACGCGTGGTGCCGTGCGCCGGGCCCGTTGTCTCGTGGTGGCTGGGTCGGTGGGGTTGGCTGGGCTGGCTGGGTTAGTCGTCGTAGGTGAATTCGACGTAGTCGAGGATGTCGTATCCGTCGTCGTCGAAGTGGAAGAGTTCGAAGGTGGCGGAGGTGGGGTCGCCGTTGTCGTCGAGGTCGATGTCGCCGCTCACGCCTTGGTAGTCGATGTCCTCACCTTCGTTGAGGAGGTCGCGGCACTCTTCGAAGGTGGTGCACTCGGTGCCCTCGGGGCGGGTGACGTCGGCGATGTGGTCGACGAGGTCGGAGGACTGGGTGCTTTCGGCGGCTTCGGCGGCGAGGGCGATGACGGTGACGCAGTCGAAGATCTGCGGGGCGAACTGCAGGACGTCGAGGTCGCGGAACTCGAGGAGTCCTTCGTTGAACTGCGGGTTGTCCGCGCCGGGTGTGACGCCGGTGGTGCCGGTGATGATGTCGGGGTTGTCTTCGTTGACGGTTTCGCCGAGGTCGGGGTCGTTGAGGCCGTCGGTGATGTAGAGCTGGTCGCCGTCGATTCCGGATTCGAGGAGTTCGGCGAGCAGCTGGGCGCCCTCTTCGAAGGAGATGAGGGCGATGGCGTCGGGGTCGGCGCTGGAGACGTTGTTGACGACCGCGTCGAAGTTGGTGGCGTCGGGGTCGTAGGTGTCGGTCATGGCGATGTCGGCGCCGAGGGCTTCGAGCTCTTCTTCGACGGCGGCGAGGTAGCCGTCGCCGTAGTCGTCCGCGCGGGCGACGATGCCGACGCTGACGTGGCCGTCCTCTTGGATCTGTTGGGCGAGGACGGGGCCGGCCATCAGGTCGCTGGGTGCGGTGCGGAAGTAGTAGCCGTTGTCGTCGATCTCGCTGAGGTCGGGTGCGGTGTTGGACCCGGAGCACTGGACGGTTTCGGCGCCGGTGATGGTGTCGTAGATGGCCTGGGTCATGGCGGAGGCGCCGGCGCCGATGACGGCGTCGACGTCCTCGGCCACGAGGTTGTTGGCGGCTTCGTTGGCCTGTCCGGCGTCGCCTGCTTCGTCGCCTTCGATGAGGTCGGGGAGTTCGGTGCCGAGGACTCCGCCAGCTTCGTTGATCTCGTTGATGGCGTGGGCGGCTGAGGCTTCTTGGGGCGGGCCTAGGAAGGCGAGTGGTCCGGTCTGCGGGTAGATGATGCCGAAGTCGAGGGTGTCACCGTTCTCGGCTGCGCCTTCTCCGTTGTCTCCGTCTCCGTCTCCGCACGCGGACAGTGCCAGTACGAGTGCGGTTGTGGCCGCGGTGAGGCCGAGTGCCTTGCTTCGGGCCATGCGTGATCACTCCGTTCGAAATGGACGAGGCACGGAGCGCCGGTGCGCTGCCGTGCCGGGGGATGGGGGTGTTCGCTGTGGGAGAGGTCGGACACCGGCACCCGGGGGTGCGGGCTGGTGGCCCGCACCCCCGGGTGGTGCGCACGGTGCGTGTCGCTGACGGTGTCTCCTACCGGGGAACGGTGCGTTCTCTGGTGGTTACGGCTGTTACTCCTCGTCGACGGCGTACTCCTCGTAGCCGAGGATCTCGTGGCCGTCGTCGCCGTAGTGGAAGACCTCGAAGGTGGCGGCGGTGGGGTCGCCGTTGTCGTCGAAGTCGATGTCGCCGCTGGTGCCCTGGAAGTCGATGTCCTCGTCTTCGTTGAGGAGGTCGCGGCACTCCTCGAAGGTGAAGCACTCGGTGCCCTCGGGGCGGCTGATCTCCGGGAGGTGCTCGACGTACTCGTTGGGCTGGACGGAGCCGGCGGATTCGGCGGCGAGAGCGATCGCGGTGACGCAGTCGAAGACCTGCGGGGCGAACTGGAAGACGTCGAGGTCTTCGTTGAACGCGCGGAGCCCGTCGTTGAACTCGGGGTTGTCCGCACCGGGGGCGACGCCGGTGGTGCCGGTGATGACGTCGGGGTCGTCCTCGTTGACGGTTTCGCCGAGGTCGGGGTCGTTGAGGCCGTCGGTGATGTAGAGCTGGTCGCCGTCGATTCCGGATTCGAGCAGTTCGGCCATGACCTGGGCGCCCTCTTCGAAGGAGATGAGGGCGACGGCGTCGGGGTCTTCGCTGCTGATGGCGTTGACGGTGGAGTCGAAGTTGGTGGCGTCGGGGTCGTAGGTCTCGGTGGTGACCACTTCGGCGCCGAGGGCTTCGAGCTCTTCTTCGACGGCGCCGAGGTAGCCGTCGCCGTAGTCGTCGGCGCGGGCGACGATGCCGACGCTGACGTGGCCGTCGTCGACCATCTGGCGGGCCATGACGGGCCCGGAGAGGAGGTCGCTGGGTGCGGTGCGGAAGAAGTAGCCGTTGTCGTCGATCTCGCTGAGGTCGGGCGCGGTGTTGGACCCGGAGCACTGGACGGTTTCGGCGGCGGTGATGGTGTCGTAGGTCGCCTGGGTCATGGCGGAAGCTGCGGCGCCGATGACGGCGTTGACGTCTTCCGCGACGAGGTTGTTGGCGGCTTCGTTGGCCTGGGCCGCGTCGCCGGCTTCGTCGCCTTCGGTGATGTCGGGGACGTCGGTGCCGAGGATGCCGCCGGCTTCGTTGATCTCGGAGATCGCGTATTCGGCGGCGGTGATCTGGGGCGGGCCGAGGAAGGCGAGGGCGCCGGTCTGGGGGTAGAGGATGCCGAAGGAGAACTCCTCGGCGGCTTCGCCGTTCTCGCCACCGTTACCGCCGTCGCCGGCGTCGCCGTTGCCGCACGCGGACAGCCCCAGTACCAGGGCCGCGGTGGCGGCAGTGAGTCCTAGGACCTTCTTGCTTGCCATGATGGTGGTCGCTCCGTTCAACCGGCGTTGCACGGTCTGCGTGGTGCAGGCGTGCTGATGGTGCAGTTGGTGCTGGTGCGTCCTGATGCCCGTGTTGTGCGGGGTGCCTTAATCAGGAGCGTTAGCGGAGCTTAATCAGGTATCGGGTGCCAGTGGAAGGCGTGTGGGGGTGTTGCGGCTTAGTCGCCTTCTGCTTGTTATGAGTCTGTAGCCGTGGTGGGGGTTGGTCGACAGGTTCGGGCCTGGCTGTGGCTGTGTGGTGGCTGGGTGTTAGGGCTGGTGGCCTGTGGGTGCGTGTTCGTCCAGTGTTGGGGTGTGCGTGGGCGCTCGCTCCGTTAGGAGGGCTTCACGTCGTTCGGTGGGTTTGCTTATGCCCGCTGAGGCGCCGCCCCGGAACCGTTTGTCGCCTGGCCCGGGGCGGGGTGTCAAGGGGCGGGCCGTCAGTCCGTGGGGGCTTCGCGCAGCATGCAGGTGAGCCGGGAGGTGCACACCTTCTTGCCCTGGTCGTCGGAGATGGTGATGTCCCATGTGGCCAGGGTGCGGCCGAGGTGGACGGGGGTGGCGACCCCGGTGACGTGGCCGTCGGTGGCGGACCGGTGGTGGGTCGCGTTGATTTCGATGCCAACGGCGATGCGGCCGAACGTCTGGGCGTGGATGGTGGAGCCGACGGATCCCAGGGATTCGGCGAGTACGCAGGAGGCGCCGCCGTGGAGGAGCCCGAAGGGTTGGCGGTTGCCTTCGACCGGCATGCGGCCCACGACGCGTTCCGCGGAGGCCTCGGTGATGTCGATGCCCATGTGTTGTCCCAGGCCGCCGACGAGTGCTCCGGTGTCGAGGAGTTCGCGTAGTGCCTCGGCGTCTGTGGTCATGGTGTGCCTTTCGATCCGGTCGAGTGGCCCCGTACCCGGTCGAACCGGCCGGGCGGTGGCGGTGTTCCCGCGTTGTTGGCCACGGGGTGTCTGCTGCGCATCCTAGGATTCGTTCTGTGGTGACCAAGCGAGAGACCCCCGAACAATCAGCCCAGGCCGACGGCGGGCGGCCCCGTCTGCTTCTCTTGGACGGCCATTCGATGGCCTTCCGCGCGTTCTTCGCGTTGCCGGTGGAGAATTTCGGTACGAGTACCGGGCAGTCCACCAACGCCGTGTACGGCTTCGCGTCGATGTTGGTGAAGCTGTTGCGTGAAGAGGAGCCCACTCATGTGGCGGTGGCGTGGGACCTGTCCGGTCCGACGTTCCGGCACGAGGAGTATGGGGAGTACAAGGACGGGCGGTCGGAGACGCCGCCGGAGTTTCCGTCGCAGGTGCCGTTGACGCAGGACCTGATGCGGTTGATCGGTGTGGCTAACCTGTCGGCGCCGGGTTTCGAGGCCGATGACGTGATCGCCACGCTGGCGCACCAGGGCGGTGCCGCGGGTATGGAGGTGCTGATCGCCTCCGGTGACCGGGACGCCTTCCAACTGGTGACCGAGGACTGCACGGTGTTGTATCCGGGCAAGAGCCTGTCGGATCTGCGCCGGATGGATCCGGCGGCGGTCGAGGACAAGTACGGGGTCGTCCCTGAGCGGTACCGCGATCTGGCGGCGCTGGTGGGTGAGAAGGCCGACAACCTTCCGGGTGTGCCGGGGGTGGGGCCCAAGACCGCGGCGAAGTGGATCACGAAGTTCGGGTCGCTGGACGAGCTTGTGGCCCGTGCGGACGAGGTTCCGGGCAAGGCTGGGCAGAACTTCCGCGATCACCTGGACGACGTGCTGCGCAACCAGCGGCTGAACCGGTTGGCCACGGACGTGGAGTTGGACTCCGGTGTGGCCGACCTGGGGTTGGGCGAGGCGGACCGGGCGGGGGTCGACGCGCTCTTCGACAACCTGGAGTTCGCCTCCAACCTGCGTGAGCGCCTCTACGCGGTGATCCGCGCGGGCGAGGATTCCGCTGGAGACGCTGAGGGCGGCGGTGCTGAGGGTTTCGCCGTGGACGTGACCGTCGCTGTGACGGGCGGGGTCGCCGGATGGCTGGCCGAGCATGCCGCTGGCGAGGGCTCGACCGCGGAGGCCCCGGCCGGGGTGGCGATCGACGGCACTTGGGACAGGGGCACCGGGCGGGTGGACGCGTTGGCGGTCACCGTGCCGGGCGGCGCTTCGTTGTTCGTTGACCCCACGCAGTTGGATGCGGCCGACAATGAGGCGCTGGCGGCGTTCCTGGCCGACCCTGGGCGTGCCAAGACCGTGCACGAGTACAAGGGCGCCCTGCTGGCGCTGGGTGCGCACGGGTGGACGTTGGGCGGGGTGGTCAGTGACACCGCTCTGGCGGCCTACCTGGCACAGCCCGGGCAGCGCCGGTTCGACCTGGCCGACCTGTGCCGCAAGTATCTGGGCCGGGAGCTGGAGGAAGACTCCGACGGTGGGCAGATGACTCTGGACCTGGGTGAGAAGGCCGGTGCGGGGCGCGGCCACGTGTTGGCGGTGCGGGCCGCGGCCACCCGGGATCTGGCGGGTGTGCTCGCCGCGGAGCTGGACAAGAGGGGCGGCAGCCATCTGTTGCAGGAGGTGGAGCTGCCGCTGGTGGAGGTGCTGGCCCGGATGGAGCGGGTCGGGATCGCCGCGGACCGCGAGTACCTGGAGGGCCTACAGGCGGAGTTCGCTTCGGCCGCGCGCGGCGCGGTGGAGCGGGCGCAGGAGGTCGTGGGGCACGAGTTCAACCTGGGTTCGCCCAAGCAGCTGCAGAAGGTGCTGTTCGAGGACCTGGAGCTACCGAAGACGAAGAAGATCAAGACCGGGTACACGACCGATGCCGACGCGTTGGCGTGGCTGGCGACGCAGACCGACAACGAGCTCCCGGGGGTGCTATTGCACCACCGGGACCAGACGAAGCTGCGTACCACCGTCGAGGGTCTGATCAAGACGGTCGCGGACGACGGGCGCATCCACACCACGTTCAACCAGACGGTGGCGGCGACGGGGCGGCTCAGTTCCACGGACCCGAACCTGCAGAACATCCCGGTGCGTACGGACGTGGGGCGGCGGATCCGGCGGGCCTTCGTGGTCGGGGCGGGTTTCCAGGAGCTGTTGACTGCGGACTACAGCCAGATCGAGTTGCGCATCATGGCGCACCTGTCGGGGGAGCAGGCGCTGATCGACGCGTTCAACAGCGGTTACGACTTCCACGCGCAGATGGCCGCGCAGGTGTTCGGTATAGGTGTGGACGAGGTCGACGGTGAGGCGCGGTCCCGGATCAAGGCGATGAGCTACGGGTTGGCGTACGGGCTGAGCGCCTATGGCCTGTCGCAGCAGTTGGGGATCGCGCCGGACGAGGCCAAGCGGTTGATGGAGGACTACTTCGCCCGGTTCGGCGGGGTGCGTGACTACCTCAACGAGGTGGTGGACCAGGCTCGCAAGGTGGGTTACACCGAGACGATCCTGGGGCGGCGCCGTTACCTGCCGGACCTGACGAGTGACAACCGCCAGCGGCGGGAGATGGCGGAGCGGATGGCGCTGAACGCTCCGATCCAGGGGTCGGCGGCCGACATCATCAAGGTGGCGATGCTCCAGGTGGACGCGGCGCTGACCGAGGGCGGGTACCGCTCCCGGGTGCTGCTGCAGGTGCACGACGAGCTCGTGGTGGAGGTCGTCGAGGGGGAGCGCGAGGCGGTCGAAAACCTCGTGACCCACGAGATGGGCTCGGCCTATGATCTGCGTGTTCCGCTGGGTGTTTCGGTTGGCAGCGGACAGAACTGGCACGACGCCGCGCACTAGGGCGCCGGCGGAGACAACGGAGGTGGGAACGGTGACGGGGCACGAAGAGACTACGGGTGCACTGGCCGTGGGACCCGTGACCGTTCCCGCCGACGCGTTGACGTGGCGGTTCTCCCGGTCCTCGGGGCCGGGCGGCCAGCACGTCAACACGGCGGACACCAGGGCGTCGCTGTCGTTGGACGTGGCGTCCTGCCGGGCGTTGGGCGCCACACGGCGGGCGCGTGCTCTGGAGCACCTGGAGGGGCGCCTGGTGGACGGGGTGCTGACGGTGTCCGCGCAGTCGCACCGCTCGCAGGTGCGCAACCGGGTGGAGGCGCGGGAGCGTTTGGCCCGGATTCTGGCGGAGGCTATCGCTCCGCCGCCCCCGGAGCGGCGCAAGAGGCGGCCGAGCCGCGGTGCGAAGCGGCGCCGGTTGGAGGCCAAGCGTCGTCGGAGTGACGTGAAGAAGTCGCGCGCGCGGCCTCCGATGGACTGATGAGGGGCCCGCGAGGGACGGGAAAGTGACGGATGCGCACCTCGGTTTCGACTTTTTCCGGGCGGCTCTCCCCGGCGCCGGAGGGGTGTGTCCCAGAGTGCGGTATGCCCTGTCGGACATGGGCGGGGGCGTAGTTGATCTTCCCCACCCGGCTCAGGTAAATTGCCGCCATTGCGGCCTTCGCCGGGTTGGCGGCCCTGGGTTCCGATTGACCAGGACGCCCTTGTCTCATATTCTGGCTCCAGCGTTGTGGGTTCGTGCGGGCGTCTGCCGTCTCTGTAGGAGGCGGGTGGGTTGCACCGCTTCGGTCACCACTCTGGACCCGGCGGCTGGCGGTCACGGACGGCTCGTTCCGTAATGTGACCCTGCTTCTTGCATCTGGACGGCGGATCGACGGGCTCGAACCTGCGGCGTGCCCATTTTCTGAACCTGTCCGTATCCGGAGTCCACCCACAAATGACGAGCAGCACCGAGGCCACCTCGACACCCCAGGTAGCGGTCAACGACATCGGGTCCGAGGAAGCCTTCCTCGCGGCGATCGACGAGACCATCAAGTACTTCAACGACGGTGACATTGTCGAGGGCACCATCGTGAAGGTCGATCGAGACGAGGTCTTGCTCGACATCGGCTACAAGACCGAGGGTGTGATCCCCTCCCGGGAACTGTCGATCAAGCACGACGTCGACCCCGGTGAGGTCGTTGCCGTCGGCGACCAGGTCGAAGCCCTCGTTCTCCAGAAGGAGGACAAGGAAGGCCGTCTGATCCTGTCCAAGAAGCGCGCTCAGTACGAGCGGGCCTGGGGCACGATCGAGAAGATCAAGGAAGAGGACGGCGTCGTCACCGGCACCGTCATCGAGGTCGTCAAGGGCGGCCTCATCCTCGACATCGGCCTGCGCGGCTTCCTGCCCGCGTCGCTGGTGGAGATGCGCCGTGTGCGCGATCTGCAGCCGTACGTCGGCCGCGAGCTCGAGGCGAAGATCATCGAGCTGGACAAGAACCGCAACAACGTGGTCCTGTCCCGTCGCGCCTGGCTCGAGCAGACGCAGTCCGAGGTTCGCCAGACGTTCCTCAACACCCTGCAGAAGGGTCAGATCCGCAAGGGCGTCGTCTCCTCGATCGTCAACTTCGGTGCCTTCGTGGACCTGGGTGGCGTCGACGGCCTGGTGCACGTCTCCGAGCTCTCCTGGAAGCACATCGACCACCCGAGCGAGGTTGTCGAGGTCGGCCAGGAGGTCACCGTCGAGGTTCTCGACGTGGACATGGAGCGCGAGCGCGTCTCCCTGTCGCTCAAGGCGACCCAGGAAGACCCGTGGCAGCAGTTCGCCCGGACCCACCAGATCGGCCAGGTCGTTCCCGGCAAGGTCACCAAGCTGGTTCCGTTCGGTGCGTTCGTGCGTGTCGAGGAGGGCATCGAGGGCCTGGTCCACATCTCGGAGCTGGCCGAGCGCCACGTCGAGGTGCCGGAGCAGGTCGTCCAGGTCGGCACCGAGATCTTCGTGAAGATCATCGACATCGACCTCGACCGCCGTCGCATCAGCCTTTCGCTGAAGCAGGCCAACGAGAGCGTTTCGCCCGACCAGGTGGACTTCGACCCCACTCTGTACGGCATGGCCGCGGACTACGACGAGCAGGGCAACTACAAGTACCCCGAGGGCTTCGACCCCGAGAGCGGCGAGTGGCTCGAGGGCTTCGAGGCTCAGCGGGACGAGTGGGAGCGCAGCTACGCCGAGGCGCAGGCTCGTTTCGAGGCGCACCGCAAGCAGGTGGAGGAGGCGCGCTCGGCCGAGGCCGACGCCGCCAACGCCCCTGCTCCGGAGGAGGAGGAAGGCGACTACACCGGTGGCGGTGCGCAGAGCACCGGCGGCGGCGGTTCGTCGGCCAGCTCCGAGTCCACCAGCGGCGCCCTCGCCTCCGACGAGGCGCTGGCCGCTCTGCGCGAGAAGCTCGCGGGCGGCGAGGCCTAAGCGGTCTCCCCGTCGGGCTCCGGCCCGAGTGACGGTTTGTTGAAGGGCCGTCCCCACCTCGTGTGGGGGCGGCCCTTCGCCGTATCCGGGGCCGGTTTCCCGCTGTCCCGCGGTCCGCTTCCCGGTGTTGTCCGCAGTCGGTGTTGCCCGGGCACTGCGGGGCACGGGGAGGCTAGGGTGCGGTTGTGCCCTTGAGGGAGAGGGCTGTTGAGGAGGCTACGTGTTCGACATCCAGCCGGCCGTGCCCGCCGACGCGGGTGAGATCTTCACGCTGCAGCGTGCGGCCTACGTCGACGAGGCCCAGGCCTGCGGTGACCCGTTCATCCTGCCGCTCACCGAAGGGCTGTCCAGGATCGAGGGGCTGCTCGCCCAGGGCGACGCCGTGGTCCTCAAGGCCGTGGTGGGTCACCGTCTGGTTGGGGCGGTGCGGGCCGGGACCACCGACACCACGGGGCTGGTCGGCCGACTGGTGGTCGCCCCCGACCTGCGCCGCAAAGGGATCGCGAGGGCGCTGCTGGTCCGGGTGGAGGCGGAACTGCGCGAGCGCAGGCCCGACCTCGCCGCGCTCACCCTGTTCACCGGGGCGCAGAACCCGGAGAACCAGCGGCTGTACCGGGCGCTCGGGTACGCGGAGACGCACCGGGAGCGGGTCGCCGACCACCTGGTGATGGTGCACATGCGCAAGGAGTTGGAAGGGGTGCCGGTGGGGTCGGCGTGACGGTCGGGTTCTTCGGCCTCTAGGCTTTGGGCCATGCTCAAAGTGGGACTCACCGGTGGGATCGGTTCGGGTAAGAGTGTGGTCTCGGCCGCGCTGTCCGACTTCGGTGCGGTGGTGATCGACGCTGACGCCATCGCCCGGGAGGTCGTCGAGCCCGGAACCCCGGGTCTGGCGGAGATCGTCGCCGAGTTCGGGGAGGCGGTGCTGACCCCCGAGGGGCGGTTGGACCGGCCGAAGCTGGGCGAGATCGTCTTCGCCGACGAGAGCAGGCTGGCCAGCCTCAACGCGATCGTCCACCCGCGGGTCGGGGAACGCAGTGGCCAGCTCATGGAGGAGGCGTTGGACTCCGACGCCAAGGTCGTGGTCTACGACGTGCCCCTGCTGGTGGAGAACGACCTGGCGTCGCTGTACGACGTGGTGGTCGTGGTGGACACCCCCGACGAGACGCGGATCGAGCGGGTGTCCCGGGACCGCGGCATGCCGCGCGAGCAGGTGCGGTCTCGGATCGACGCGCAGGCCGACCGGGCGACCCGCTTGGCCGCCGCGGACCTGGTGGTGGACAACTCCGGGAGCCTGGAGGGCCTGCGTGAGCGCGTCGAGGACCTGTGGCGCGAGCTCCTGGAACGCGCTGGTTAGCGGTCGGCGGGTTCGAGGGCGGCGGGCGTCACTGCCAGAGCGCGGCGATGAGGACGTTCACGGTCGCCAGCCCTCCCGCGGTGTGGAACATGGGTTTGGCCCTGCCGTCGCGGCTCTGCGCGCGTGCGGCGAGGACGGCCGCGACGAGTACGGCGACCCCGATGCCGAGCTTCACGGCGATTTTGGCGTAGTCCACCTCGAGGTCGGCCGCGTGGTGCGTGCCGACCAGTGCGATGCCGGTGGTGACCTGGACGATCGCCCCGCCGAGCACGAGGCCGGTGCCGAAGCCGGTCCGCTGGCGCATCTGCAGGAAGAACGTGCCGACGATCGCTGCCATACCGAGCAGGTGGGCGGTCAGCAGGCACAGCCGGATGATGTCGAGCATCGGGGGCCCGTTCAGTGGTGAGGGGAGTTCCGGGCAGGGTGGTTGGTACGTTCCGTCTGCCGTCGGCACCACCCGTTTGCATGGCGAATGCGGCGGGTTCGCCGCGTCCAAGCTTCAGCCAGGCTGAAGCATAGCAGTGGAGTATGGCAACGGCGGCGGTACGGCCCGGCTGGGGGAGAATGGCGCCATGGCGGACGAAGAAGAGCGGTCCGGGGCCCCTGTGACGAGCACGTCGGTGTTACTGCTCACGCTGGCCCGGACGATCGAGTCGGAGCTGAGCGATGCCCTCTCAGAACTCGGGCTGACCGTGGGCCGACTCGGGCTGCTCGGACACATCAAGGGTGTTCCGGGTGCTTCCTTCAGCGAACTGGCCCGGATGTCGGGCATCACGGTCCAGAGCACGCACACCGCGGTGAAGGCGCTCAAGGCCGCCGGGCTGGTGCGGGACGACACGGCCCGCGCCGGGGCCGCCTCCACCATCACGCTCACCGACGAGGGGCACCGGACCCTGCGCGAGGCGATGAGCGCGGTCGACAGCGTCGACGAACGGCTGTTCGGCGCTGGGGCCGACCCGATCCAGCGGCAGGTCGGCGAGGCCGTTCAAGGGGCCTTCAGGAGCGCGCGGTAACGGATCCGCGGTGGTCCGGTCACCCGTGGTCCCGGCCCCGATGGTCAGGGTCTGCTCTGGCCGCCGTCCCCCCTCGGCGTTTCCGGGTTTCCCTCACCGCCCTGGGAGTGCAGGGTGCCGGTGAGGGAGCTGCCCGCCTCCACGGCCTCCTGGACCAGTTCCTCACGGACGGTGTGCGCCGCCTGGACGCTCAGGAGGCTGGAGTCGAGTTGGTCGGTGGGTACGGACTCCTGCCCGGAGGTCAGGGCGAGGTCCGCGTAGTCCCCGGCCCGGTCGGCGATCGCCTGGCACTGTTCCCATTCGCGGTGGGCGGTGACCGCTGCGTGGACGCGCTCACCGTAGGAGGACAGGACCTCGACCCGCGCGGTGATGGCCCTGTGCGCGCGGGTAACGGCTTCGCCCTGGGGGATCAGGGCCTGGGTGACCTGCTCGGAGACGGCTTCCTTGCGGCGTTGGACGAGTTCCCTGCGCAGGGAGCGAAGGCGCAGGAGTTCCTGCGCCAGGCGCCACTCCTCCTCTCTGAGCAGGGGGAGGGTCCGCGTGGCGTCGAAGGAGTCGCCGAGGACGGATCTGCCTTCCTCCACTCTGTCGGTGGCCTGTTGGAGGCGGGCGAACAGGTGTGCTTCGGGCTCCTCTCTGCGCGTGGCGTAGCTGGAGGGGCGGCCGAAGTCTTCGGGGAGGACGTATCTGTCGTGGTTCTCCGAGGACAGCCGTGCGGCCATGCCGGGCCGCATGATGGCGCCGCCCCCGGCGGCGGCCGCGGTGAGGTAGAGGGCGGCGAGCGCGGGGTCGCCTGGCAGGACGGCGTTGAGCGGACCGAGGATCTGGTCGAAGGCCAGTTGGGCGCCGAAGACGCCGACGGCGGCCGTGGGCACGGCCCAGAAGCTGTGCATGACCAGGTCGGCCCAGTCGTCGGTGGATCCGCCCCGGTAGGAAACCACACCGAGGAGGAAGACGGCGGTACCCAGGCACAGCAGGATGCTGAGCGGGGCCACGAGAGCGGAGACGAGGAGCGAGAGCGCTGCGGCCGAGGTGCAGCCCAGGGCGAGGGCAAGAGCTGTTTCCCGCCATGTGGGGCGGCCCGGTGGGCCCTTCGCGTGCGGGATGAGCCGGTCGGGGTGGGCGCGCAGGCGTGCGATGGTCTTGTTGGGGAGGACCGGATCGAAGGTGGGTCTGGAGGGGTGGGACACGGCGTGCACCTCACTCGTGGGGCACAGGGTTTCCGGGCTCTGCCTTCGATGGTAACTCGGGACGGTCGGTTCGAACCGGGATGTCGTGGGTCGTCTGTAGCGTTGTGGTGGTGGGGCACGCGGGCGCGGGCGCGGCCCGACGTTCGACGGGAGAAGAGGGCAAGTGCGACCGGTCAGTGACATCAAGCGGAGTGAGGCACCCTTCGAGGTCATCTCGGAGATGACGCCTGCGGGCGACCAGCCGACCGCGATCGAGGAGATCAGCAAGAGGGTCCGGGAGGATGACGAGCACACCGTGCTGTTGGGCGCGACCGGTACCGGTAAGACGGCGACGGTGGCGTGGACGGTGGAGCAGCTGCAGCGTCCGACCCTGGTCATGCAGCCCAACAAGACGCTGGCCGCGCAGTTCGCCAACGAGTTGCGGCAGATGCTGCCGAACAACGCGGTGGAGTACTTCGTCTCGTATTACGACTACTACCAGCCCGAGGCCTACGTCCCGCAGAGCGACACCTTCATCGAGAAGGACTCGTCGATCAACGACGAGGTGGAGCGGTTGCGGCACTCGGCGACCAACTCGCTGCTGACGCGGCGGGACACGATCGTGGTGGCGTCGGTGTCGTGCATCTACGGTCTGGGGACGCCGCAGGAGTACGTGGACCGGATGGCCCAGTTGGCGGTGGGTATGGAGGTGGATCGGGACGATCTGCTGCGCCGCCTGGTGGAGATGCAGTACACGCGCAATGACATGGCGTTCACCCGCGGCACGTTCCGGGTACGCGGGGACACCGTCGAGATCATCCCGGTGTACGAGGAGCTGGCGATCCGCATCGAGATGTTCGGTGACGAGATCGAGCGGCTGCTCACGCTGCACCCGTTGACGGGCGAGGTACTGGGCGAGAGCCAGGAGATGTTCATCTTCCCGGCGTCGCACTACGTCGCCGGCGAGGAGCGCACGGAGCGGGCGATCGCGACGATCGAATCGGAGTTGGGTGAGCGGCTGTCCGAGCTGGAGGGGCAGGGAAAGCTGCTGGAGGCGCAGCGGTTGCGGATGCGGACCACCCACGACCTGGAGATGATGCGTCAGCTGGGTTCGTGCTCGGGTATCGAGAACTACTCGCGGCACTTCGACGGCCGTGATCCGGGGAGCGCGCCGAACACGCTGCTCGACTACTTCCCCGAGGACTTCCTGCTGGTCCTGGACGAGTCGCACGTGACGGTCCCGCAGATCGGTGCGATGTACGAGGGTGACGCGGCGCGCAAGCGGACCCTGGTGGACCACGGGTTCCGGTTGCCGTCGGCGATGGACAACCGGCCGCTGCGGTGGGAGGAGTTCACGGAGCGGATCGGGCAGACGGTGTACCTGTCGGCGACGCCGGGCAAGTACGAGCTCCGGCAGAGCGGCGGGGACGTGGTCGAGCAGGTCATCCGGCCGACCGGGCTGGTCGACCCGGAGGTGCTGGTCAAACCGACCGACGGGCAGATCGACGACCTGGTGCACGAGATCCGGGAGCGGGCGGAACGCTCCGAGCGGGTGTTGGTCACCACCCTGACCAAGAAGATGTCGGAGGACCTCACCGACTACTTCGCCGAGTTGGGGATCCGGGTGCGGTACCTGCACAGTGAGGTGGACACCCTGCGCCGGGTGGAGCTGCTGCGCGAGCTGCGTGTTGGCGATTTCGACGTGCTGGTGGGCATCAACCTGCTGCGTGAGGGCCTGGACCTGCCGGAGGTGTCCCTGGTGGCGATCCTGGACGCGGACAAGGAGGGTTTCCTCCGTTCGGAGACGTCTCTGATCCAGACGATCGGCCGTGCGGCGCGCAACGTCGCCGGTCAGGTGCACATGTACGCGGACAACGTCACGGACTCGATGCGTGCGGCGATCGACGAGACCAACCGTCGCCGGGAGAAGCAGCTGGCGTACAACGCCGAGCACGGTATCGACCCGACCCCGCTGCGCAAGCAGATCGCGGACATCCTGGACACCCTGAACCGGGAGGACGTGGACACCGAGGAGCTCATGGCGACGGGCTACCGCCAGGGCGGCAAGTCCGCCAAGGCACCGGTGCCGGCGCTGGGTGAGCGCACGGATGTGACGAGCATGCCCAGGGCGGAGCTGGCGGGGCTCATCGAGCAGCTGAGCGAGCAGATGCACCAGGCCGCGACCGACCTGCAGTTCGAGCTGGCGGCCCGGTTGCGTGACGAGATCGGTGAATTGAAGCGCGAGCTCCGGGGAATGGACGACGCCGGGATCAAGTGACGGGGTGCCCGCTGGGTCGGGGTTCCGTGTCGGCAGCCGCTGCCCCAGGGCCTCTAGTGATCACGAAATGAGAACGATCATAGAACGTTTGGGTCGTTTGGTTACCTTCACGTGACATACGCTGGTGTTTTGCACGCGTTGTATGTCGCTTTTGCCGTTTTTGGCGTGGGGGAGTTCATGGTAGCTCGGATTCTGCAAGCCGCGGGTGGTGCGGTGCTGCTCGGCTCCCTCCTGGCCGGCTGCGGCGGGGCCGCTGAGGACGACCCGGGCGAGGCCGCTGAGACGCCCGACCTGGGCGAGGCCCAGGAGGATCAGGAGCGTCCCGAGCGCAACGTCACCGACGACGAGGTGATCCTGGTCGTCGACGACGGTACCGACGTCCACGAGGACTGCGAGAACCGCAAGGTCGTGGTCTCGGCCGACGACGCCAACGTGGTCCTGGACGGCGACTGCGACCTGGTCCGTGCAACCGGCCGCGGTTCCGTGGTCGAGGTGGGTACCGCCGTCAAGATCGTGCTGGTGGGCGTGGACAACCAGGTCTCCTTCGCCTCCGGTGAGCCCGAGGTCATCAACCAGGGGCGCAACACCACCGTCGGCGAGGGCGGCGCCGCCGAGTACTGATCCGGCTCCGCCCGCCGGGCTGCTGCGGTCCGGGTCGACGGGGTCCCGGCCCGTCCTGTTCACCCCCGTGGCCTGGATCGCCTGTCCTGTCGGCGGGCGCGTGTTGATGCCTTGACCGACCCGCCGCCTGAGAGTGACCTTCCATCAGCTACCGTGGTGCGCGTCCACTCGCACGCGCACGGAGTGGTCGGGTGAAGGTCCGCGAGGGCCGCAGACCACTTTTCCGTTTCCGTGTACCCGTGCCGCACTGAGGCGGTACGGTCGATTCCGTCCCTCCGCGCCGGTTTCGTTCAGGGACGGCACGATGACTGTGAGGGGCGCCGCTGTGCGACAGCGCCCGTCGACCGGGTCCGGGTCGGGCAGAGGGCGTGCGCTTGACGAATGACCCGCTAGGGGAGGGGTGGATGAGCGGTTATGTCGCGCGAGTGCGACATGATGAGTCGCCCGGGGGCGACATCGGACTCGACCCGTTGGTGCGCTCCGCTGCCCAGCGCTGGGCGGAGTCCGACCCCCTGCTTCCCGAGCCCGTGGGCTTCGCGCCGAACTCCTCGCCGCTCTTGACCGTCAGTGACGAGGAGGGCCGTCCCGTCGCGGCGGGCAGCATGCACTACACCTGGTACCAGCCGGGTGAAGTCGGTCGCATCTGGGGCGTTCCCGACCAGCACTGGCTCACCCCCATCGTCGGTGGCCCCGATCCCGCACGGGCTCTGGACTCCCTGCTGACCAGTTGGCGCGACCAGCTCGAGGACCTGCCCACGGGCACCGGTTCGGAGTCCGCCGCCCTGGTGAGCTGGCCCGCACGTGACGTGGCGGGCATCATCCCGCTGCAGCGCCACGGCCTGCAGCCCTATACCGTCCTCGCGGCCCGGCAGCGCCGCCGCGGGGTGCCGCCGTCGCTGCCGCCGCGCGACGTGGCGATCCGGCTGGCCGACATCAGCGACCTGACCCAGGTGGTGGGGCTGCTGATGGAGGAGCACCGCTACGAGCAGCACTTCGGCGGGGTGTTCCTGCAACCCGACACGGCCGAGCAGACGCGCAAGGTGGCCGCGCGCGCCCTCAACCGTTCGCGTTCGTGGATCTGGCTGGCCGAGCGCCGCGGTCGGGCCGTGGGCCTGCTTTGGGTCTCGCCGCCCGAGCGCTCCCGCTGGGCGAAGTCCCTGGTCAAGGCGCGCCCGATCGCGCACATCGGGTACGGGGTGGTGTCGGCGGCCGAGCGCGGCCACGGAATCGGGACCGCTCTGGTCAGCCAGGCGCACCAGGCACTGGACAGCCACGGTGTGGCGGTGTCCGTGCTCAACTACGCGGCGATGAACCCGCTGTCCGGGCCGTTCTGGCACCGCATGGGCTACCGGCCGGTGTGGACGACCTGGGAGGTCCGCCCCGCCCTCGCCCTTCGCTGACTGGCGCAGCGCTGACTGGCGCGGCGCTTACCGGCACAGCGTCCGCTGTTCCCGCGCGGCGCTCTCCCGTGTCTCCACCCCGGTGACGGGGGTCACCCGTGTGCTGTCCTAGCCTGGACGCGCAAGGGCGAAGGGGAGGGGTGGATCTGTTGAGCGCGAACGACCGTGGGCCCGAGGGTGCCGAGCACGTGGAGATCGTCGAGGTGGGGCCGCGTGACGGTCTCCAGAACGAGGCCACGGTGCTGTCGGTCGAGGACCGGATCGAGCTGATCGACCGGGCGGCGGCCGCCGGGGCGCGCAGGATCGAGGCGGTCAGCTTCGTCAATCCCAAACGGGTGCCGCAGATGGCCGGGGCCGAGGAGATCATGGCCGGGATCAAGCGGGAACCGGGGGTGTCCTTCATCGGGCTGGCACTCAACCGGCGCGGCCTGGACCGGGCGCTCGAGGCCGGGGTGTCCGAGGTGAACGTGGCGGTTCCGGCCACGGACGGGTTCTGCACCCGCAACCAGGGCAGCACGGTCGACGAGATGTTGGACTCCCTGGCGGACATGGACCGGGCGATGGAGGGCACCGGGGTGCCGTTGAGCGTCACCGTGTCCACGGCCTTCGGCTGCCCGTTCGACGGAGAGGTCGCTCCGGAACGGGTCGTGGAGGTCGTACGCCGGATCGCGGACACGGGCGCGGGCGAGATCGCCCTGGCCGACACCATCGGGGTCGGGGTGCCCGCGCAGGTGCGGGACCTGCTGCGCCGCACGGCCGAGGCAGCGCCGGGGCGGACCCTGCGCTGTCACTTCCACAACACGCGCAACACCGGTTACGCGAACGCGCTCGCCGCCGCGGAGGAGGGGGTCCGGGTGCTGGACTCCAGCCTGGGCGGGTTCGGCGGCTGTCCCTTCGCCCCGGCCGCCACGGGCAACATCGCCACCGAGGACCTGCTGTACATGCTGCACCGCAGCGGCCTGCACACCGGGGTGAGCCTGTCGAGCGCGGCTGCGCTGGGGGAATGGATGGGCGAGCGCCTGGACAAGCAGCCGCCCGCCTACGTGGGCCGCGCCGGGGTCTTCCCTGCCTGAGGGCCGGGACCTGAGGGGCTGAGTGCCGGTGGGCCGACGGGTCGACAGGCCGACGGTTCGGTGGTTGGGCCCGGTGTCGCCTTCCCCACCCGGGGGAGGTGGCTCGGACCAGAGTGCCGCGGGTAGCGTACCTTCGGGGCAATCGCGCAGGTCGGAGCGGGGAACTGGGAGCGGGAGGTTCACGTTCCCTGGTGTGGGCGGACGGGGGGCCTGTTATCCTGGTGCCCCGTGGAGTCCGACGTCCTGTGGCGGCAGTCCTGCCGCCCGGATACCGGACCGCCGCACGGCCGCTCAGCTCGTCCGAGCCCGCCGTAGCCACTCAAACCACGGGAGCAACACTTTGGCATCCGCCGCGAGTACCAAGCACCTTTTCGTTACTGGCGGCGTCGCCTCCAGTCTTGGTAAGGGCCTTACCGCCTCCAGCCTGGGCCGACTCCTGAAGTCGCGGGGCCTGCGGGTCACCATGCAGAAGCTGGACCCCTACCTGAACGTGGACCCGGGGACGATGAACCCCTTCCAGCACGGTGAGGTCTTCGTCACCGACGACGGTGCCGAGACCGACCTGGACGTGGGCCACTACGAGCGCTTCCTCGACGTCGAGTTGTCCGCCTCGGCCAACGTCACCACCGGGCAGATCTACTCCAGCGTGATCGCCAAGGAGCGCCAGGGCGCCTACCTCGGGGACACGGTGCAGGTGATCCCGCACATCACCAACGAGATCAAGTCCAGCATCTACGCGATGGACGCACCCGACGTCGACATCGTCATCACTGAGATCGGCGGCACCGTCGGCGACATCGAGTCGCAGCCCTTCCTGGAGGCGGTCCGCCAGATCCGGCACGAGATCGGCCGGGAGAACTGCTTCTTCCTGCACGTCTCGCTCATCCCGTTCCTCGGCCCGTCCGGCGAGATGAAGACCAAGCCGACGCAGCACTCGGTCGCCGCGCTGCGCAGCATCGGTATCCAGCCCGACGCCATCGTCTGCCGCTCGGACCGTCCCATCACGCAGAGCCTGAAGTCCAAGATCAGCCTCATGTGCGATGTGGACGAGGCCGGCGTGGTCTCCACCCCGGACGCACCCTCCATCTACGACATCCCCAAGGTCCTGCACCGCGAGGGTCTGGACGCCTACGTCGTGCGTCGTCTCGGCATGCCGTTCCGGGACGTGGACTGGACGGAGTGGGACGAGCTGCTGCGCCGCGTGCACCAGCCGGACCACGAGGTCACCATCGCGATGGTCGGCAAGTACATCGACCTGCCCGACGCCTACCTGTCGGTCAGCGAGGCCCTGCGCGCCGGGGGTTTCGCCACCAACACCCGCGTGAACATCCGCTGGGTGGCCAGTGACAACTGCGCCAGCCCGTCGGGTGCGGCCGCTGAGCTGGACGGTGCCGACGGCATCCTCATCCCCGGCGGCTTCGGCGTGCGCGGTATCGAGGGCAAGCTCGGCGCAATCCGTTACGCCCGTGAGAACAAGGTGCCGCTGCTGGGTATCTGCCTGGGTCTCCAGGGCCTGGTCATCGAGTACGCGCGCAACGTTCTCGGCCTCGAGGGCGCCAACAGCACCGAGTTCGACGACAAGGCCGTCGACCCGGTCATCGCGACCATGGCGGACCAGGCCGACGTCGTCGCCGGTGACCGCGACATGGGCGGCACCATGCGTCTGGGCATGTACCCGGCGGACCTGGGCGGGGGCACGCTGGTCCGTGACCTCTACGACGGCGCCGCCCAGGTGTCCGAGCGCCACCGGCACCGGTTCGAGGTCAACAACTCCTACCGCTCCAAGCTGGAGGAGGCGGGTCTGGTGTTCTCCGGCCTCTCCCCGGATGGCAAGCTGGTGGAGTACGTGGAACTGCACCGGGACGCGCACCCGTTCTTCCTTGCGACGCAGGCGCACCCGGAGCTGCGGTCCCGCCCGACCAACGCCAACCCGCTCTTCCGCGGCCTGATCTCCGCCTCGTTGGAGCACAAGGTCTCCTAGCGGTCCTGGGGATCCGGCGGGCGGGGTCCGAGCCTGAGAGGGGCCGTATGGCCGACGACACCCGCCCGGTCGCCGATGAGACGACGGGGGCGTCCGCGAAGATCGCGGACGCCCCCGAGTCGTGGCCCGTGGAACGTTCCGAGGAGCGTTTCCGCGGGGCCAAGTGCGGTTTGCGCACGGACTGGGTGGAGATGCCCGGCGCCAACGGCGAGGGGCGCACCGTGGCGGCCCGCGACTACATGGAACACCCCGGGGCGGCGGCGATCCTCGCCCTGGACGGTGCGGGCCGGGTGCTCCTGCAGCGCCAGTACCGGCATGCCACCCAGCACACCCTGTGGGAACTTCCCGCGGGGGTACTGGACGTCGAGGGCGAGGGTCCGCTGGCCACCGCCCAGCGCGAACTGGTGGAGGAGGCGGGGCTGCGCGCCGAGACCTGGCACAAGCTTCCCGACTTCTATCCGAGTACCGGCTTCTCCAACGAGCGCATCCACGTCTTTCTCGCCCGAGGGCTGACCGAGGTGCCCGAGGACGAGATCGACTTCGTGCGCGAGCACGAGGAGACCGACCTGGCCTGCGAGTGGCTGCCGCTTCCGGAAGCGGTGCACGCCGTCATGGCGGGGCGGCTGCACAACGGGGCGACCATCATCGGGATCCTCGCCGCGCACGCCGCGGCCGGGGACGGGTTCGCTTCCCTGCCGCTTGCCTCGGACGGGTGATCCGGTGGCGGGGGGCGATGGTGAAGCGGCCCCGCTGGGGCGTGTACGGGCCGCTTTCCTGGACCATCTGAGCGCCGAGCGCGCCGTCGCCGCCAACACCCTGATGGCCTACCGGCGCGACCTTTGCCGCTATGCGGAGTTCCTGGACGGTCTCGGGGTCGCGGACCTGTCCGGGGTGGGTGCCGGTCAGGTGGGGGCCTTCCTGAGCGCTCTGCGCGACGGAGACGACGACCACGCCCCGCTGAGCGCCGCCTCTGCCGGGCGCGCATTGGCCGCGGTGCGGGGGCTGCACCGGTTCGCGGTACGCGAGGGGTGGGCGGCCACCGATCCGGCGGCGGAGGTGGCCCCTCCGGCCCCGCCGATGCGGTTGCCCAAGGCGATCCCCTTGGACGAGGTGGAGCGGTTGCTGGAGGCCGCCGGGCCCACGGAGGCGCCCGCCTCAGCCGGGCGCGCGGACCTGTTGGCGCTGCGGGACCGGGCCCTGTTGGAGGTGCTGTACGGCACCGGGGCGCGGGTGTCGGAGGCGGTGGGCCTTGACGTGGACGACGTCGCGGACGCGGTGGATACGGGCGCGGGGGACGCGGACCCGGGGGACGGTCCGGTCGGGTTGGTGCGGTTCCGAGGAAAGGGCGGCCGGGAGCGCCTGGTACCGCTCGGCTCCTACGCGCGGCGGGCCCTGGGCGGGTACCTGACGCGGGCGCGGCCGACCCTGGCGGCGTCGGGGAAGGGTGGTCCGGCCCTGTTCGTGAACGCGCGCGGCGGTCGGCTGACCCGTCAGGGCGGGTGGGCGCTGCTGTCGGCGGTGGCCGACCGCGTTCGGATCGGGGGTATCTCTCCCCACACCCTGCGGCACTCCTTCGCCACCCACTTGCTCGACGGCGGGGCCGACATCCGGGTCGTGCAGGAGTTGTTGGGGCACAGTTCGGTCACTACGACTCAGGTGTACACGCTGGTGACGGTGGAGCGGTTGCGGGAGGTCTACGCGTCGAGCCATCCGAGGGCGCGGCGTTGAGGCTGGTAGCGGACTCGGTGGGGCGTTCGGGGTGTGTCCGACGTGTGCCGTGTGTACCCTTCTCCTACGAGAAGGAAGGGTAAGTGCGCGCGGCTCCCCCTGGTTGGCCGGCGTAGGGGAATCCTCGTCGGATCATGTTGAAGTGCGACGTGTCGTCGTTCTAGAGTCGCCGCACAGAGGTACGTTGCTGTCGACATATTGAGTTTCCGACGGCGGCCAGTCGTGGGAAGACGTCAATGAGTCCCATCGGGCCGTGGCCGGTCCGTAGGGGAGGTCAAGGGTTGTGAACTGGTCGGAGTACGACGAGGCGGCGAACACCGCATCCGTTGGCGAGGAGGACTACGCCGACCCGGTGAGCAACCCCTGGGGGACGACACGCAACACGGGGGCGGATCTGCACACCAAGAGACCCGTGCGTACATATCCGGAGCCGGCACCGCTCGACGAGCACGGCCCGGCGCGGATTGTAGCACTCTGTAACCAGAAGGGTGGGGTCGGTAAGACCACCACCACCATCAACCTCGGTGCCGCCATCGCCGAGTACGGCAGACGGGTGCTGCTGGTCGACTTCGACCCGCAGGGCGCGCTGTCGGTGGGCCTGGGCCGACTCGACCCGCGAGAGCTGGACCTGACCGTCTACAACCTGCTCATGCAGCGTGACGTGTCGGTCGAGGACGTCCTGCTCAAGACGGACATCGAGGGCCTGGACCTCATTCCGAGCAATATCGACCTGTCGGCCGCCGAGGTGCAGTTGGTCGGCGAGGTCGCCCGTGAGCAGATGCTGGGGCGCGCGCTGCGTCCGATCATCAACGACTACGACGTGGTCCTGATCGACTGCCAGCCGTCGCTGGGCCTGCTCACCGTCAATGCGCTGACCGCCGCCGACGGCGTCGTCGTACCGCTGGAGTGCGAGTTCTTCGCGCTGCGCGGTGTCGCGCTGCTGATGGACACCATCCAGAAGGTGCAGGAGCGCCTCAACGAGGACCTGGTGATCGACGGCTTCCTCGGGACCATGTACGACCCGCGCACCCTGCACGCCCGCGAGGTGCTGTCCACGATCGTGGACGGGTTCGGAGACAAGGTCTACGGCACGGTGATCAATCGCACCGTGCGCTTCCCGGACGCCACCGTGGCGGGCGAGCCGATCACCAGGTTCGACTCGTCCTCGGCCGGGGCCAACGCCTACCGGTCCTTGGCCAAGGAGGTGCTGGCGAGGTGGCCTCTCAGCGGTCACGGCGCGTGACGCTACCCGGGGCGGACGAACTGTTCTTCCGCCCTTCCGGCCCCGAAACGGAGCCGGAGGAGACCGAACGCCAGTACCAGGTACCGGAACAGGACCGACACAGCACGGTCGAGACCTCGTCGGAACGTCCCGCCCGCAAGTCGACCAAGTCGAACGGGCGCGGTACGGCGAAGGCGCGCCAGGCGCCCAAGCCGAGCGGCCGTCAGCGGCACGACGAGAAGATCACCGTCTATGTCTCTGGTCCCGAACTGCTGGCCCTGGAACAGACCCGGCTCTCGCTGCGCGCGGAGCACGGGCTGTCAGCCGACCGCGGCCGCGTCGTACGCGAGGCCGTTGCCCTGCTGCTCGCCGACTTCGAGGAGCACGGTGAGAGCAGCATGCTGGTGCGTCGGCTGAGTGAGGACTGACAATCCCGGAACCGTTGGGGGAACGGTGGTCCGGGTAAGAGGGATACGAAGGGTGTCACCAGCGGGTCCCCGCCGGTGACACCCTTGTGTGATGAAGGAACCTGCTGCCGCCGCGAGGCGCGTAGCGCCACCGGACCCTGTGGGTCTGGTCGGAATCCCTCTCGGTTCACGAGAGGGAGGAAGTCAAGAGGAAGAAGACGTGGGCCCGCGATGGTGACTGACCGGGAGGGGAAACCTCCGTCGGCGGAGTACGCCGACGAGGTCGACGAGAACGCCTTCCAGGTGCACCTGGACAATTTCGAGGGCCCGTTCGACCTGCTCCTCGGGCTGATCTCCAAGCACAAGCTGGACATCACCGAGGTCGCGCTGTCGCAGGTCACCGACGATTTCATCGCGCACATCCGCGCGCACGGCGAGGGCTGGGACCTGGACCAGGCCAGCAACTTCCTGCTGGTTGCGGCCACCCTGCTCGACCTGAAGGCGGCCAGGCTGCTGCCGCGCGGCGACGTGGAAGACGAGGCGGACCTGGCGCTGCTGGAGGCCCGCGACCTGCTGTTCGCCCGCCTGCTCCAGTACCGGGCGTACAAGGAGGTCGCCTCGTTCATGCGGGAACGGCTGGCCTCCCAGGGGCGCCGGTACCCTCGCGCGGTGCCGCTGGAGGACAGGTTCGCCGGCATGCGCCCGGACGTGCTGTTCAAGCTCGGACCGCAGGAGTTCGCGGCGCTCGCCGGGCAGGTGTTCACCCCCAAGGAGCCGCCCAGCGTCCCGGTCACGCACATCCACCTCACCAAGACCTCCGTCAAGGAGCAGGGCGAACTGATGGCGGCCGAGCTGCGCGAGAGCAGGCAGTTGACGTTCACGCAGCTGACGGCCGAATGCGACGGTACCTTCGAGATCGTCGCCCGGTTCCTGGCGCTGTTGGAGCTGTACCGTGCCTCCAGCGTGGAGTTCGACCAGCCCGAGCCGCTGGCTGAGCTGACCGTCACCTGGACCGGCGGCGAAGAAGAGGTCCAGCTGGAGTCCGACTACGACGAAGCGGCCCAGCCCGCCGAAACAACACCGGGGGAGCCTTGATGACCGCGGAGCACACCGCCGACGCGGGAGGGGCCGACCTCCCGTACACCCTGCGCCGTGACCTGGAGGCGGTGCTGATGGTGGTCGACCAGCCGGTCTCGGACTACGACCTGTCCCGCGCGATGGACGTACCGCTGGATACGGTCACCCGCACCCTGGAGGAGCTCTCCCGGGAATACACTGAACAGGGTCGTGGTTTCGACCTACGGGCGGTGGCAGAGGGCTGGCGTGTGTACACGCGGCCCGAATGCGCCGAGATCGTCGAGCACTTCCTCAGGGAAGGGCAGGAGGTGCGGCTCACCCAGGCCGCACTCGAGACGATGGCTGTCGTGGCCTACCGCCAACCGGTCTCACGTGGCAGGGTCTCCGCTGTTCGCGGGGTGAACTGCGACGGGGTCATGCGTACCCTCGTACTGAGGGGCCTGATCGAAGAGTCCGGACACGACTCCGAGTCCGGTGCGCTGCTGTATCGGACCACTTCCTATTTCCTGGAGCGGCTGGGCCTGCGCGGCCTCGACGAGCTGCCTGATCTGGCGCCGTTCCTCCCCGACGACATCGAAGGTCTTGACGACACCGGTGAGCACACCTAAAAACGAGCGTTCCCGCGGTGAGCGGGACGGATACGCCCCGCGCGGTGAGCGCGGCGACTATGACAACCGCGGCGGCCGAGGCCGCCGCCAGGACGACCGAGGCCGGGACGCCCGCCGTGACGACCGCCGTGGTGGTGGCCGGTTCGAGCGGGACGATCGCCGTTCCCATGGACGTGACGACCGTCGTGATGACGACCGGGGCCGCGGTGGTTACCGGGGCCGTGACGACAAGCGCGGCCGGGACGACCGCCGTGACGACCGCCGTGGTGGTGGCCGGTTCGAGCGGGACGATCGCCGTCCCCATGGACGTGACGACCGTCGTGACGACCGTCGTGATGACGACCGGGGCCGCGGTGGTTACCGGGGCCGTGACGACAAGCGCGGCCAGGACAACCGTCGCGACAACAATCGCCGGGACGACCGTGGCCGCCGCGACCAGCGTCACGGGCAGCGCCCGGTGCGGCGCGACCACGCCGCCCCCGCTGGCGGAGGAAAGAGCGAGAACCAGCTCTCCAAGGCGGCCCGCGAGCGGCTCAACGCGCTGCGTGCGGACTACGACCCGCGTGACGAGGACCGCCGCAGCGGCGAGCCCCGTGACACCTACACGGACGTGCAGGACGGCATCCGGCTCCAGAAGGCGCTGGCCGCGGCCGGTGTCGCCAGCCGGCGGGCCAGTGAGGAGATGATCGCGGCTGGCCGGGTGAGCGTGGACGGCCAGATCGTGCGGCGCTTCGGCGCGCGCGTGGACCCGGAGGTCTCCGAGATCCGCGTCGACGACATGCGCGTGGTCACCGCTCCGGACAAGCTGTACTTCGCGCTGAACAAGCCGCGGGGCGTGGTCAGCACCATGTGGGACCCGCAGGGGCGCCCCAACCTGGCCGACTACGCCGGTCAGACCGCGGAGCGCATCTTCCACGTGGGCCGGCTGGACACCGAGACCGAGGGTCTCATCCTGCTGACCAACGACGGTGACCTCGCCAACCGGCTCACGCACCCGCGCTACAAGGTCGTCAAGACCTACGTCGCGAAGGTGCCGGGGCCGGTGCCGCAGCGTGTGGTGCGCCAGATCCAGAAGGGTGTGGAGCTGGAGGACGGTCCGGTCCGGGTCGACTCCTTCCGCGTGGTCGACAACGACGACACCCAGGCGATGGTGGAGATCCGCCTGCACGAGGGGCGCAAGCACATCGTGCGCCGCCTTATGGAGGCCGTGGGCCACCCGATCGCGGACCTGGCGCGTACCCAGGTCGGTCCCATCGACCTCAACACCCTGCGGTTGGGCACGATGCGGGCGTTGAGCTCGCGTGAGGTCGGCGAGCTGTACAAGACCGCGGGCCTGTAACCACGGGGTCTGTCGATACAGTTGACGGCGGTCACACCCTGCGGGGCGTGGCCGCCGTCACCCTTTTCCCGGGGACGGTCCGGATGACGAAGACAAGGCGGGGACGAACGTGGCGGTACGGGCCATTCGTGGAGCGGTGCAGGTCGACGCGGACGAACGCGAGCAGGTGCTGGAGGCCACGGCCGAGCTGGTCTCCGAGGTGATGCGGCGCAACGAGCTCACCACGGACGACGTGATCAGCGTGGTGTTCACCGCCACCCCTGACCTGACCAGTGAGTTTCCCGCGCTGGCGGCGCGCAAGCTGGGGTTCGCCGACGTCCCGCTGATGTGTGCCTCCGAGATCGGCGTCGCGCACGCCCTGCCCCGGGTGGTGCGGCTCATGGCGCACGTGGACACCGACCGTCCCCGCTCCGAGGTCCAGCACGTCTACCTGCGCGGAGCACAGGCGCTGCGCTTGGACATCGCGCAGTAGCGCCAAGGGGCCGCCCGAACCGGGTGGCCGTAAGCTGGGAGTCCGGGAACGTGCCAGAGGCGGGGGAGCAGTGAGCATCAGCAGCGACGGGGCGGCCGCAGAGGCGCGTCGGGTGGAACTGCGCCGGGTCACGGTGGTGGGCACCGGCCTGATCGGTACGTCGATCGCGCTGGCCCTGCGCGCCCGCGACGTCGACGTCACCCTCACCGATCCCGACCCCGCTTCGCTGCGCCTGGCCAGCGACCTCGGTGCCGGGCGCCCCCTGGACGAGGCCGAGGAGAGCGCACCGGCCGACGTCGCGGTGATCGCCGCGCCGCCCGCCGTCATCCCGGAGGTGCTGCGCGACGCCCAGAACCGCGGCCTGGCGCAGGTGTACACCGACGCGGCGAGCGTCAAGGCGAGCGTGCTCGGCGAGGCCGAGCGGCTCGGCTGCGACATGGCGACCTTCGTGCCCGGCCACCCCATGGGAGGCCGGGAGAAGCACGGCCCGGGCGCCGCCCGCGCCGACCTGTTCCTGGGCCGGTCCTGGGCGCTGTGCCCCACGGGCAAGGCCGACCCCGGCTCCGTCGCGGCCGTGACCGAGCTCACCCGCCTGTGCGGTGCGGACCCGCTCGTGTTGGCGGCCGAGGCGCACGACCGGGCCGTGGCGCTGGTCTCGCACGCCCCGCACGTGGCGTCTTCGGCTGTGGCCGCGCGGTTGCTGTGCGGCGACGAGGCGGCGTTGACCCTGGCCGGGCAGGGCGTGCGCGATGTCACCCGGGTGGCCGGGGGAGACCCGGCGATGTGGACCGAGATCCTCACGCACAACGCGGCGCCGGTGGCCGACGTGCTGCGGGAGATGGCCGCCGACCTGGCCGCCACGGCCGAGGCGCTGCGCACTCTCCCCCTCCCCGGAACCGGCGTCGGCACCGGTACCGGCGCGGACGGCGGCATCGAGCCGGTCCGCGACCTGCTGGCCCGCGGGCGTTCGGGGCAGGGCAGGATTCCCGGCAAGCACGGTTCGCAGCGCCGCCCCGCCTACACGGTCATCCCCGTGGTCATCCCGGACGAGCCCGGTGCGCTGGGCCGCCTGTTCGCGGCGGCCGCCACGGCGGGCGTCAACATCGAGGACGTGCGGATCGAGCACTCGCCGGGCCTTCCCCTGGGTGTGGCCGAACTGTACGTGCTGTCCGAGGCCGTGGACACTCTCGCCGCCGCCCTGTCGGAGGGCGGTTGGTCCGTGCACCCGGGTGCCTGAGCGTGGCGCCGCGGCGCCACGGCGAAGGTAGGCTGGGGCGTTGGCAGTAGTACACGTATTTTCGGGGAGTCAGCACCAGTGAGCGCGCAGGGCACGGGAATCGTCATCGCCATCGACGGTCCCTCCGGGTCGGGCAAGTCGAGCACGGCCAAAGGTGTCGCCAAGGCGCGCGAGCTGCGCTACCTCGACACCGGGGCCATGTACCGGGCCCTGACCTGGTGGATGCTGGACCACGGGATCGACGTGCACGACGCAGAGGCCGTCGCGGCCAACGTCGGGCGTCCCCTCATCGCCATGGGTACCGACCCGGCCGCTCCCACCGTGGCCGTGGACGGCCGTGACGTGGCCGCCGAGATCCGCAGCAAGGAGGTCACCACCAACGTCAGCGCCGTTTCGGCCGTTCCCGAGGCCCGCGCGCTGTTGGTTCGGACCCAGCGCGAGATCATCGAGGCCGCCCGGACCGAGTCGGCGGGCATCGTGGTCGAGGGCCGCGACATCACGACCGTCGTCGCCCCCGAGGCTCCGGTCAAGCTGTTCATCACGGCCAGCGCGCAGGCGCGTGCCCAGCGCCGCAGCAAGGAGGTCCGGGCCAGCGACATCGCCGCGACCCAGGCCGACCTGGCGCGCCGCGACAAGCTGGACTCCAGCCGGGCGGACTCGCCGCTGACGCAGACCGCCGACGCCACCGAGCTCGACACCACCGGCCTGACCCTGGACGAGGTCATCGCCCTGGTCGCCGGGCTGGCCGACGAGGCGCGGGTCGCGGTCACCGAGGCCTAGGACGTGTCCGCCGAACACGCCCTAGTAACCCCTCGGGCAGCAGGACCCCCGTCAGGGGGAGCACACGAGCATTCGCGGGGGTTGCGTGCTGTTGGCGTGTTATTCAGTGGATTTCAGCGAATCTCTGCGCTTGTCTGTGCGGACTGTTAGGTTGTTGGTTGCCTGGCCGGTGAGAGCCAAGCCGGTCGGGCAGCCACATCCTGCGGCGGCAGGTGAAACACGCCTTTCGGTCCGGGCCTTGGGCCCGGCGTCGCTGGGAGCGGCTCAGAGACGGAAAACTGCGCGTGGAGCGGGTATAAGACCGGGCCTTGTCTGGCAGTCCGCTGCGAAGCGTGAACCCATGGCCCGGCTCTTCGGAGCCGGGTACGGGACTTTCGCCCAGGAATGGTGCGATTCGTTGACGGACGTAGAAACCTCAGCGAGCGGGAACACACGAACATCCTCGGGGGTTTCACCCTCGTGGCAGGAAGCGGAACCCCTCAGCGGTATCCGTTGATTCACGTGGCGATCGCGTCGAATCCTTTCGCATCCTCGCGGCACGCATCCTGGGCGCGTGGGGACCTAGAACCGGGAGACAGACAACATGAGTGACTTCGACGTGTCCGACGTGGGACACGAGCCCGAGGGCGAGGAGGCGGTACGGCCCGTCGTCGCCGTCGTCGGCCGTCCCAACGTCGGCAAGTCCAGCCTGGTCAACCGGATCATCGGCCGCCGTGAGGCCGTGGTCGAGGACGTTCCGGGCGTGACCCGAGACCGGGTCGCCTACGACGCCGAGTGGCAGAACAACGAGTTCACCCTGGTGGACACCGGCGGTTGGGAGACCAGCGTCAGCGGTCTCGCCGCGATGGTCGCCCACCAGGCCGAGTACGCGGCGCAGACCGCCGACGTGATCCTGTTCGTGGTCGACGCGACCGTGGGTATCACCGACGCCGACGCCGCCGTCACCCGGGTGCTGCGCTCCACCAAGAAGCCCGTGGTGCTGGCGGCCAACAAGGTCGACGGCGAGAAGCAGGAGGCCGACGCGCTCGACCTGTGGAACCTCGGCGTGGGCCAGCCCTTCCCGATCAGCGCCCTGCACGGCCGCGGTACCGGCGACATGCTCGACGCCATCGTGGAGGCCTTCCCCGAGACGCCCTCGGGAGAGGCCGAGTCCGACGAGGACGGTCCGCCCCGGATCGCCCTGCTGGGCCGCCCCAACGTGGGCAAGTCCAGCCTCCTGAACCGGCTCGCCGGTGAGGACCGGGTGGTCGTGGACGAGGTGGCGGGTACCACCCGTGACGCGGTCGACGAGCTCGTCGAGCTGGGCGGCCAGACCTGGAAGTTCATCGACACGGCCGGTATCCGGCGCCGGTTCCGCGCTCTGCAGGGCGCCGATTACTACGCGACCATGCGCACCGGAAGCGCCCTGAGCCGGGCCGAGGTGGCCGTGGTGCTGATGGACGTCAGCGAGCCCCTCGCCGAGCAGGACATCCGGGTCGTGGAGCAGGTCGTCGAGTCCGGCCGCGGGCTCGTCCTGGCGTTCAACAAGTGGGACATCCTCGACGAGGAGCGCCGGATCTACCTGGAGAAGGAGATCGACCGCCAGCTTTCCCGCGTCTCCTGGGCACCCCGGGTGAACATCTCCGCGGCGACCGGCCGCCACATGGAGCGGCTCGTCCCCGCGATCGAGACCAGCCTGGCCGGCTGGAACCAGCGCATCTCGACGGGTCAGCTCAACAACTGGCTCAAGGAGATCGTGGCCGCCACACCGCCGCCGGTGCGCGGCGGCAAGCAGCCCAAGATCCTGTTCGCGACGCAGGCGGGTGTGCGTCCGCCGCACTTCATCCTGTTCACCACCGGTTTCCTCGAGGAGAACTACCGCCGCTTCCTCGAGCGCAGGCTGCGTGAGGACTTCGGGTTCCAGGGCTCCCCGGTGAGCCTCAGCATGCGGATCCGGGAGAAGAAGGGCGCGCCGGGCCGCGCTTCGAAGGGCAGCGTGCGGGCCGACCGCAGGCAGGGCGGCCGCCGCCGCTGACCGGCCGAACAGCAACTGAGGAGGGCTCCGCGGATTCTGGGAGTCCTCCTCTCGCATGTCCGGGCGCCGGCGCTCAGGGCGCGGCGGAGGCGCTCGTCCTCGACCGCGGCCGGACCGGCCCGACGAGACGCCGCAGGAGGCTCTCGGCGGGGCCCCGGTAGCCCCCGCGACGCATCAGGTCGGCGGCCAGCACCGACACCAGCCAGGTCGCGGTGGCTACCCCGAAGGCTCCGGCCAGACCCATGCGGTCCTGCAGGCCCAGGGCGAGCGGGGAGAAGACCGCCATGAACGCGAAGCTCTGGAACAGGTAGAACGTCAGCGAGCGCTGGCCCAGCGCTTGGACGGCGGTGGTGACCGGGCCGTAGGAGCGTGCTGCCCGGATCGCGACCAGCGCGATCACCCCGGCCATACCGAAGCCGCCGAAGTACCCGGTCAGGGGTTGGAGCATGGCCGTGCCCCACACCGCGACCGCGGAGGAGGCCTCCCACGCGCCGGTCTGGGCGAGGATCGACGGCAGGGCGCCGAGGGCGGACACCCCCATGGTGACCACGACGGCGCGCACCAGGAAGGTCCGGTTGCGTGCGGGCTCCTCCAGGAGGCGGCGCCGGGCCGCCCACATGCCCGCGATCACCCCCGGCACCACCAGGACCGTCGCGATGAACATCCCGATCGGTGTGAACGGCAGCCGTTCGAGGTGGAGCGCGCCGGGGTCCGTCCCCGCCGGCACGGCCAGGGTGCCGATGTCGAAGGTGGACACCCCGCTGGTCAGGGCCAGCCCCAGAGGTACACCGGAGAGCAGGGTCCCGGGGACCAGGGTGAGGCCGCCGACCCACAGCAGGGTGCGGTTCCGTGCGCTCAGCAGCCCCACGAGCAGGAGTGACGCCAGACCGTAGGCGGCGAGGATGTCGATGGGCGCCAGCAGCGTGTGCACGAGGCCGAAGACCACGAGCCACCCGCCCCGGCGGCGCAGCATGGAGCGGACGTCGACGGGCTCCGCCCCGCGGGCGGTCCGCCGGTCCAGCATCTGCACCAGGGCGTAGCCGAACAGGAACGCGAACATCGGCCGGGCGTGGTTGCCGACGAACAGTTCGTGGACTGCCAGGGAGACCCGGTTGGCCAGGGCGGGGCCGTGGTCGACCGCCAGGACGAACAGCGGGGCGTGGGCGAAGGCGATGGCCAGGAGCATGGCGCCCCTGGCCAGGTCAGGGGCGAGCGCTCTCGGAGCTGTGGTGGTCACTGCGCCTCCTCGGTAAGCGTCAATGTACATGATACGACATGTAAATCATGTAGACCATGTGTTCGTCTAGAGTCGAGGCCGGGGCTGGACATGATCTGCTTGATACGCTGTGTAAAACATGCGCGGGAAGGTGGTGTCCAGGTGGCTGACGAGGCGGACGGCACGCCCTACGGCCCCGGGGGCCGGGGTTTCTACGGTGCGGTGACGGTCAGTGAGCGGGGCCAGATCTCACTCCCGGCCAAGGCCCGCCGCGACCTGGGTATCTCACCCGGTGACAAGCTTCTTGTCCTGGGCGACCCCGCGCAGGGCCTGGCCCTTATGACGGTCGACCGACTCCTGGGCAACATGGACCTCTCACCGGTCCTGAAGTCCGCGGTGCGGGACCAGATGGGCGCCGAGGGTGAGGAGTCCGGGCCCGAGAGCGGCGACAGCTCCGGTGGTAAATCCGCCTGAGGGCCCACCGAGACACGCGCCGAGGGGTGCCCCGTCACGTCGGCGGGGCGCCCCTCAGCGCGTAGTAAGCCGGCCCTGCTGCCAAGGGATGCGGCCCTGAGGGCCGGAGGGCGGCCGCCGGACACCGCGCCAGCGTCCGGGCGGCCAGCGGGGGCCGGCCAACGGCGTCTCCGAGACGGTGGGCCCGATGGCCATGGCCCGTGTCGGAGACATTGCTGATGAGTATCGCCGCCGCTTCGTGGGATGCGCCCCCGGTGGCACTCCGTTCCATCATCGAGTTTCCCTCTGACCTGCTCATTCGCCGCGTTTGGTGCCGTTGCATGAGTCCATGTAACTGAAACGGTTATGTTTGTTTCATTGGGCCATGGGATGGCTATGCGGATGGGGCGTTCCGATTGAATCGAAAGAAAAATGCAGGTCACGGAAGTGTGTCTGGTTTCGGTTTGGCGGGCTCTCATAGTGCTCGTTGTTCTGGCTTGAGGTCCATGTTGGCCAGAAAAATTATGCGCTTAAGTTTGTAAAAGTGTTCATGCGCTTTTAGCATCTCTTGGGACGCGTCAACACCAACGGAACCCGACAGGAATGGGAAGTCTCATGACACGACCACACCGGCGAACCATCGCCGTCGCGGTGCTGTCCGCGACCGCCCTCGTGGTGCCCGCCGCCATGGTCTTCACCGGAGGCGACGCCGATACGGAGGCCCAGGCCACCCACGTCTCCGGCGGCAGCCTCCTCGAGAGCGACGAGGCCCAGGGCATCCACGTCTCCGACGGCCGTATCGTCGAGAGCGACGGCAGCGACCTGGTGCTGCGGGGCATCAACCACCCCCACGCCTGGTACCCCGAGGAGGTCGACTCCTTCGAGGGCATCAAGTCCACGGGATCGAACTCCGTGCGAGTAGTGCTCTCCAGCGGTGACCAGTGGGAACGCAACGATCCCACCGACGTCGCGGACGTGGTGGAGCGCTGCGACGCCAACCAGCTCGTGTGCATGCTCGAAGTGCACGACGCGACCGGTTACGGCGACACCGAAGACGTACCGGACGCCGTCCCGATCGACGCGACGGTCGACTACTGGGAGGACCTCTACCCGACCCTGGCCGGGACCGAGGACCGGGTCATCGTCAATATCGCCAACGAGCCCCTCGGCAACGAACTGGCCTCCAACTGGGCGAGCGAAACCGCCGACGCGATCGAGCGGATGCGCGACATCGGCTACGAGCACACCATCGTGGTCGACGCCCCGAACTGGGGTCAGGACTGGCAAGACATCATGCGCGATGAGGCGCCTGACGTCGCTGAGGTCGACCCGCACGGCAACACCGTCTTCTCCGTGCACATGTACGAGGTCTACGACGAGGCCGACACGGTGACCGGCTACCTGGAGGACTTCGTGGACGCGGGGCTGCCCCTCATCGTGGGCGAGTTCGGTGACCAGCACCACGGGGGCGACGTCAACGAGGACGCCATCCTCGCTGAGTCCCAGCGCCTGGGGATCGGTTGGCTCGGGTGGTCCTGGAGCGGAAACGGTGAAGGGGTCGAGTACCTCGACCTGGTGAACGACTTCGACGCCTCCTCGCCCACCGAGTGGGGCGAGCGGCTGATCGACGGTCCCGACGGCATCCGCGAGACGTCGGAAGAGGCCTCGGTCTTCGGGGGTTGAAGCGCATCTGAGCGCGAGCCCCAGCTGTAGCATTCAAGCTCTCCGGCCGGTGAGCGGGCATGGTCCGCACGCCGGCCGGAGGCACTTCCTCCGCCGTCCGGACCACCACGTGCGCCTCATGCCCAGCCCTGGCAGTGCCGCGGAAGCCTCTGGGCAGCGGTGTGAGTAGGCTCTGGATGACACACGGGAGGGGGTTCATGCCCAGGATCACGATCGCAGACATCGCCCGGCGAGCGGGCGTCTCCACGGGGGCCGTGTCCTACGCGCTCAACGACCGGCCGGGCGTCTCGGATCGGACGAAGGCCAGGATCCTCTCAGTGGCCGCCGACCTCGGCTGGCAGCCCAGCTCCGCGGCCCGCTCCCTCTCGGGTGAGCGCAGCGAGGCGGTCGGGATGGTGCTGGCGCGAGACCCCGGAATGCTCGGCGTGGAGTCCTTCTACATGCAGTTCCTCGCCGGGATCGAGTCCGAGCTCAGCAAACGTTCCTACGCGTTGCTGCTCCAGGTCGTGCCCGACCTGGAGTCGGAACTGCGCACCTACGAGTCCTGGCGGGCCGCCCGACGGGTGGACGGTGCCATCATCGTGGACCCCCGCAACGACGACCCCAGGCTCGGAATGTTCATGGAGAAGGGCGCGCTTCCCGCCGTCGTCGTGGGCGACACCTCCCTGGCCCGGGGCCTGACGAACATCTGGACCGACGACGCTGCGGCGATGCGCGAATCGGTGCGTTACCTGTACGCGATCGGGCACCGGCGGATCGCCCGGGTCGGTGGTGTGGAGAGCTTCGGGCACACGCACATCCGCGACCGCGCCTTCGAGGACGAGATCGACAGGCTCGGTGCGCAGGGCGTCACCCGCAGGACCGACTACACGGCGGTCCAGGGGGCCAGCGCGACCCGCGGTCTCCTCACCAGCGACGAACGGCCCTCGGCGATCATCTACGACAACGACATCATGGCCGTGGCGGGACTGGGGGTGGCGAGCGAGATGGGGATGCGCGTGCCACAGGAGGTGTCGGTGGTCGCCTGGGACGATTCGCCTCTGTGTGAAGCGACCTATCCCCGGTTGTCTGCGCTCAGCCATGACGTGACCCGGTACGGGGCGCATGTGGCCCGCCGCCTGTTCGACCGTATCGACGGGGCTCCGCCGGAGAGCTTCCTGGACTCCACACCCCGTCTGCGGACCAGGGGTACGACTGCGCGTCATGTGAGCGAGTAGGCCGCCCGGCCCCAGCGCGCCCCGTCACCTCCGGGTGCCCGTGCCCGGTTCTGCAGCGAAGGACGCGGGTCCGCGGCGGTCTCCTGTTCGCGCGACGGCCCAGGGGCTCGGACCGATGGGGCCGGTTCTGCTTGAGTGACGCTTTCGGTTCTCTACGGGTTCGTTATCGGCGACACCTGGACTTAACGAAACTTAACCGCTTAACTTATCCTGGTGCCGGAGCAGCGTGACCTCCTGGGGCTGCCTGGGAAACCCACCCCGGGGAAGTGGAGCGGTCATAGGGAGGCAAGAACCGTCCCACCGTCTGCGCGCGCGCCATCTTCCCGCGCTTGCGCCCGGCGTTCGCCACCGTCGTGACCGTCAAGAATCGCCGACCACAACGAATTCCGCATCCCTGACCGCTCCATGCGCCGCCATCCTCTTCCTGAAGCGCCACATCTGCAACGGACTCACCTCAGGAGCAGCCAAGTGATCCACCGTCCATCCGGGAATATCCTCTCCCGCCGAGAACTGCACGAGGGATGGACCCTTTCGGCCGTACGCGGCCCGGTCCCCCGGGGCTCCACCATCCGAGAGGTGCCCGCAACGGTGCCCGGCTGTGTGCACACGGACCTGTTGGCCGCGGACCTGATCCCCGACCCGTACCTCGACGACAACGAGTCGCTGCTGCAGTGGATCGGCCTGTGCGACTGGGAGTACCGCACCACGTTCACGTGGGAGCCCGGGGACCACGATCGACACGACCTCGTCTTCCACGGCCTGGACACCGTCGCCGAGATCCGCGTCAACGGCACGGTCGTCGGAACCACCGCGAACATGCACCGCACCTACCGTTTCGACGTGCGCGAAGCACTCGTTCCCGGTGAGAACGAACTTGCCGTCCGCTTCTCCTCACCGGTGCGCCACGCCGACGCCCAGAGCCTGGCATTGGGCTACCGTCCCCACGTCAACCACCACCCCTTCAACGCGATGCGGAAGATGGCCTGCAGCTTCGGCTGGGACTGGGGCATCGACACCGCGAGCTCCGGCATCTGGCGCCCCCTGCACCTCGAATCATGGTCGACGGTGCGCCTCGCCCGGGTCCGCCCGGTGGTCGAGGTCGACGGAGAAGCCCGCCCGGACGGCGGGGCCTCCGCCACCGGTCGCGTCTCGGTGCACATCGACCTGGAGAGCGCAGCCTCCGCCGACGTCCGCGTCGAGGCCGTACTCACGGGCCACGGCACCCGGGTCAGGGGGACCGCCGTCGCCGCGGCGGGGGAGTCCTCCGCCCTCGTTTCCCTGGAGGTTCCGGACGCCCGGCTGTGGTGGCCGCGCGGCCACGGAGACCAGCCGCTCTACGACGTCGAGGTCGTGGCCGCGGCCGCCGAGGGGGACGAGTACGACCGCTGGAACGGCCGGGTCGGCTTCCGGACCGTCCGACTCGACGCGAGCCCGGACGAGCACGGCACGTCGTTCACCTTCGTCGTGAACGGCCGCCCCGTGTGGATCCGCGGCGCGAACTGGATCCCCGACGACGCCTTCCCGCACCGGGTCACCCGGGAACGCTACGCGGCCCGCATCGCCCAGGCGGAAGCCGCGAACATGAACCTCCTGCGCGTGTGGGGCGGAGGGATCTACGAGGCGGACGACTTCTACGACCTGTGCGAGGAACGCGGTGTCCTCGTCTGGCAGGACTTCGCCTTCGCCTGCGCCGCTTACAGCGAGGACGAACCCCTGCGCGGCGAAGTCGAGGCCGAGGCCCGTGACAACGTGTCCCGCATCATGGGGCACGCCGCCCTGGTGCTGTGGAACGGCAGCAACGAGAACGTCTGGGGCATGCGCGAATGGGGTTTCCTCAAACGCCTCGACGGCAAGTCCTGGGGACTGGACTACTACGAGCGCCTGCTGCCGGCCATCGTGGCCGAACTCGATCCGGGGCGCGCCTACACCCCCTCCAGCCCCTGGTCAGGGGAAACGCCCGTCGACATGAACCGTGACGCCAACGACCCCGACCACGGGTCGATGCACTCGTGGGAACTGTGGAACCGTGAGGACTGGCCGCACTACCGGGACACCGTCCCGCGCTTCATGGCCGAGTTCGGTTGGCAGGGGCCGCCCACCTGGTCCACGCTCACCCGGGCGGTCGGTGACGACCCGCTCACGCCCGAGTCCCCCGGCATGAGGGTGCACCAGAAGGCGATACAGGGCAACGACAAGCTGACCGACGGGTTGGTGGCCCACGTACCGCTGCCTGAGAACATGGACGACTGGCACTGGGCCATGTCCTGGAACCAGGCGACGGCGATCCGCGTCGCCCTCGAACACCTGCGCTCCTGGACACCGAGCTGCATGGGCGCGGTCCTCTGGCAGCTCAACGACTGCTGGCCGGTCACCTCCTGGGCGGCCGTGGACGGCGACGGTCGGCACAAGCCGCTCTTCCACGCGATCCGGCACGCGTTCGCCGACCGGCTTCTCACGATCCAGCCGCGCTCCGACGCCGAGGCGGGCCTGGCGGCGATCGTGGTCAACGACGACGACCACCCCTGGTCGGGCGACCTGGTTATGCGCCGTGTCGACTTCGACGGCACCGAGCTGGAGGAGGCCAAGGTAGCGGTCCAAGTGGCCGCCAGGGGGACCGCCACCGTCGACCTGCCCGAAACCGTGGCGCTGCCCCGGGACCCTGCCCGGGAGGTGGTCGTCGCGCACCTCGCCGGCGCCCGCGCCACCTGGTACTTCGTGGAACCCCGGGACTCCGGGCTCGGGGCGGCAGAACTCGAGGTGGCGGTCTCCCCAACAGACGACGGCGCCCACGTGCACGTCACCGCCCTGAACCTGGTGCGCGACCTGGCCCTGGCAGCCGACCGTGTGCACCCGGAAGCCGTCGTCGACCGGATGCTGGTCGACCTGCTCCCGGGGGAGGGCGTCACCTTCCACGTCCGGATGCTGACCGGCGCGGACCCGGCCCTCCTCGAGGACCCGAAGGTGCTGCGGACGCTCAACGACCTCGTGGTCCAGGAAGGGCGGACCCGATGATCGAGATGATCGACCGGGCGTCACACCGCGCCGCGGTGCGCCGCTCCGGCGGTAGCGTGGTCGCATGCGCAAAGTGCTGGTCAGTGCCTGCCTGATGGGGCGCAGGGTCCGCTACGACGGCCGGGCCAAGCCGGTGGGGGACGACACGGTCGCCCGCTGGCGGGAGGAGGGCCGCCTGGTCGTGCACTGCCCCGAGGTCGCCGGCGGGCTGCCGGTGCCCCGGCCGCCCGCCGAGATCGAGCCGGGCGCCGACGCCGCCGACGTGCTCGCCGGGCGGGCCCGCATCCTCACCCCCGAGGGCGCGGACGTGACCGACCACTTCGTCTCCGGAGCCCGGTCCGCGCTGGTCACCGCCCAGTACAACGGGGTGGTGCTGGCCCTGCTCAAGGAGTCCAGCCCTTCCTGCGGCCTCCACGAGGTGTACGACGGAACCTTCAGCGGCCGCAAGGTGCCGGGGGAGGGCGTGACCGCGCACCTGCTCCGCGAGCACGGCGTCGACGTGTTCACCGAGAACGAGGTCGCCGAGGCGGCCGAGCGGATGGGAGTTCTGGAGGCGGACTGAGGCTACGGGCAGGTCCGCGGGGGCGGTGCGGGACGCCGCCGTGGTGGCGACGCCCCTGTGGCCGCCCCGTCCGGGGCGCTGCTCAGTTCTTGACGACCTCGTAGTTGAGGCAGGCGAACGCGCCCGCGAGTTTGGCCTTCAGCGGCCTCAGCTGGACCCGCCCGTCCAAGAGGGGCGCCCCACCGCCCAGGCTGACCGGCGCGATGGACACCCGCACCTCGTCCAGCAGCCCCAGCCGGGCCAGGTCCGCGGCGAGCTTGCCGCCGCCGACCACCCAGATGTCCCGGCCGTCGGCGGTCTTGACCAGCTCCGAGTGCAGGTCGCGCAGTTCCTGGTCGGTGTCGGCGCTGGCGAAGCGGATGTCGCCGTCGAACCGGGGGAGTTCCCGGTGGGTGAGTACCCAGGTGGGCGCCTCGTAGGGCCACGGTATGTTGCCCTCGTGCTCGTGGATCCATTCGTATGTGGTGGCCCCCATCACGATCGCGCCCGCCGCTTTGATGAACTCTTCGGTCGAGTCGATGGCCTCGCTGTCCGCTTCCCCGGACTGCGCGCCCTCGACGGCGAACAGCCATTCCAGTGAGTATTCGGGGTCGGCGATGAACCCGTCCAGGCTGGTGGCGGTCTCGTAGACGGTCTTTCCCATGGTGTATCCCTCCGGGGCTGACGTGGTTCGTGGCTGTTGCTTGGTCCGGATCAGGCCTTGACGACCTCGTAGTGGGTGGAGGCGAAGGGGCCCGTCCTGTGCACGTCCAGGAGTTCGAGCTTCACCCGGCCGTCCATGAGGGGTGCGCCCGCGCCCAGGGTGACCGGCGCGATCGTCGCGACGACCTCGTCGAGCAGGTCGAGCCGGGCCAGATCAGCGGCGAGCTTGCCGCCGCCCACCAGCCACACGTTGCGACCGTCGGCGGCCTTGACCCACTCCTTGTGCAGGTCGCGCAGCTGGGTGTCGGTGTCGGCGCTGGCGAAGCGGATGTCGGCCTCGTACCGGGGGAGGTCCCGGTGGGTGAGTACCCAGGCGGGGATCGAGTACGGCCAGGGCTCGTCGGGCATCTCCTGGCGGAGCCATTCGTAGGTGGTGGCGCCCATCACGACGGCCCCCGCCTGCGCCATGAACGTGTCGATCTCCTGCTCGGCCTCGCTGCCTCCGGGCTTCTCGCCGGCCCCGGCCTGCTCGCGGCCCTCGCGGTCCGCGGTGAACAGCCACTCCAGAGAGTGGTCCTGGTCGGCGATGAACCCGTCCAGGCTGGTCGCGGTGTTGTAGATGGTCCTGCTCATAGCGTGTTCCCCGGTTTCTTCGGTGTCTCGTGCCGGTCCTGCAGCCACTCCAGCGGGTCGCCGTGGCCGACCTCGACCCCCGCCGCGCGCAGCATGTGGCGGACGCTCTGCCTGCGGTGCGCGGAGTAGGTGAGGACGTGCGCGACCACCCCGCCGAGCGGAAAGCTCTCCGGCGGGTCGCACAGGGCGTCGATGAGCCGGTCGCCCCAAGCTCCGCGCCGCCCGATGTCGTCGACGGCGGCGAGCCAGCGCGCCCCGGCCACCTCGTTGCGGGCCCGGAGAGAGGTCGGATCGTCGGCCCCGCGCTCGGGCACGTCGGAGCCCTCGATCGAGGCGAGCCAGATCTCCTTGGTCCACACCAGGTGGTCCAGGGTGGCGGCGATCGACCCCTCCGGTCCGTCCCACGTCAGAACGGTCCGGTCGGGCTCTCGGACCCGTCGGAACTCCGCTTCGGGCAAGTCAGCGGCCATTCTGATGAGGAACGCGGTGTCGTCGACATCGTGGTGGGTCTGCAGGGCGGTCAGGTCCATACCGGGTCGGCTCCTCGGGTTCTCCTCCACCCACAGATGAAGCGGCGGGTGGAAGTGGACGCCGTTCGGCGCGGGCAGCCATCGGCCGCTGCCCGCCGTGGTGGCGCTGGGCGGATGGCCGAAGGCGCGCGTGAAGGCGCGCGTGAACCCCTCCACCGACTCGTATCCGGCCGCGAAGGCCGCGTCGGTGACGCTGGTGCCCTGCCCGATCTCCCAGGCGGCGCGCTCCAGCAGGACCCGGCGGCGCAGCGCCACCGGGGACTCGCCGGTGTCCCGGGACAGCATCCGGCTGAAGTGGAAGGGAGAGGAGTGGGCCTGCCCGGCCATGTCCTCCAGGCGCGGGTTGCCCTCGTCCAGGACCGCGTCGATCAGTTCACGCAGGCGGTCACGCCCTGAGGGCGGTTCGGTGCTGGGGTCGGTCATGTGACCAGTATGTTCCCGGTGCCCTCCCCGCCGCTTGACCGTTCTTGCGCGGTTCGGAGCGCGGAATCCGTGGTGCGAGGGCCCCGGGGATGCGATAGAGTCATCCCCGTTGGCGGCGCCGGAGGCGGCGGCCGCTCAGCGGACGGGACGTAGCGCAGTTTGGTAGCGCACTTGACTGGGGGTCAAGGGGTCGTGGGTTCAAATCCCGCCGTCCCGACAGAGAAGTAGCAGTACACAGAAGGGTCCACCGTTCGGTGGGCCCCTTTCTGCGTCACAGGTGGGGTCGACCCAGGGCTGTGGCAAAGTCGGGCGAGGGAGGGGAAGGTCCCGATGCGGTCCGCTACCGACTTTGCAATACCCCTGCTGGGAACCGGCTTCGGCCGCGCTGCCCTTGTTCCTTCTGCGAAAATCCGCCGTGTCTTCCGCCATTGGAAGCTTCTTCTTGCCTCATGGGCAGGGCCGCTGGATACGATCAACTTCACCCAGAGCGTCCAATCAGGCGCTCTGGGTGAAGTGAATGTATATGTCTGTTGCTAGTTCATGCCTTCGCGGGTACGGCTGTTTACTTGTTCCGGCTGAGATACATGTTGACGTCGTCGCTGTTGAATAGGTCGGGCACGGTCCAGCCGTCCAGGTCGTACTCGGACATGCACTGCTCGACCATGCCGTTCATGGTGTCGGTGGTGCCGTTGTTCATGGCGTTCATGAGCATCTCAACCCGGACGTTCTCGTGGTTGCCGGAGTAGTTGCGTTCATAGAGCTCGTGACGGCCGCCGAACTCGGATCCGATCGCATCCCACAGCAGCTTCATGAGCTTGACCCGGTCGACGGCCTCGATACCGTTGGATCCGCGCACGTACTTGTCCAGGTAGGGGCGGATCTCTGCGTTCTTGAAATCCATCGCCCCCGAGGGCAGGTAAATCAGGCCGGACGCGACGTCCTGCTCGATGATCTCCTTGATCCGCGGGTATCCCTGGGCCATGAACATTCGGTAGGCGAGGCCGTAATCCATCTTCGGCAGCACCGACCCGTTGGGGCCTTCGTCCGGGTTGAGCATCATCGCGTCGGCCAGCGCCCAGAACATATTGCGCCAACCGATGACCTCCCCGGCCCTGGCTTGAACACCACGGAAGTCCTGGGTGCCGCTGATCTCCAAGGCCTTGAGCAACAAGCCCGCGATGAAGTCAAGCTTGACCGCCAGCCGGATACAGCCTTGGAAGGTGAACCGCTGGATGAACCCCGTCTTGGGCATGAAGCCGTTGATCTGGTCCGGGTCGCCGTAGGCGAAAATGTTCTCCCAGGGCACCTCAACCTTGTCGAAGATGAAAACGGCGTCGTTCTCATCCATCCGAGAGGAGAGCGGGTAGTCGAACGGGGTTCCAGTCACGGCCGCGTTCTGGGCATACGAGGTGCGCGAGATCAGTTTGATTCCCGGCGAGTCCATCGGAACGGTGCAGATGATTGCGAACTCAGGCTTCTTGATGGGCAGGCCATAGTGGGAGATGAAGTTGAAGTTGGTGATCGCTGAACCGGTGGCGACGACCTTAGCTCCCGAGACCACTACGCCGTTGTCCGTTTCCTTTTCGACGCGCATGAACACGTCCTCGACTTGATCCGGCGGAAGGTGCCGATCGACCGGGGGGTTGATGATGGCGTGGTTCCAGTAGAGAACCTTCTCCTGAGATTCCTTGTACCAGCGGAGAGCGTTCTCCTGGTATGGGGAGTAGAAATCCGGCATAGCGCCCAGGGTTCCGAGGAATGACGCCTTGTAATCGGGAGAGCGGCCGAACCATCCATAGCTCATCCGCGCCCAGGTCTCGATCGCCGTGCGGGCTTCCTTGAGGTCGTCCACGGAGTGGGGCACCTTGAAGAACGGGTGGGTCATGCCGCCGCTACCGGTGTCGGTCTTGGAGAGCAGGTTGTCGGAGGTCGCCGGATCGTGGAAACCGTCGTACATTCGCGCGACCATGCGGACTGAGTTGCGGAACGCCGGGTGCGTGGTGACGTCCCGGACGCGCTCGCCGTGCAGGTAGACCTCCCGGCCGTCCTTGATTGACTCGATGTACTCGTTGCCGGTCATGGGCAGCTGAGGGTTGGCTGGAGTGGTGCGGTCGGACGCGTCGGCCTTACGGGAGTCCTGATTGGGGGTCATGGTGCTGTCATCTCCTTCTCTGGGGTGGACGGATCGTGCTCCTGCACAGGTGCGGAGCGGTTGGCTGGATCAGGCACCGAACGTGGTGGAGCCCTCGAACCAACCCATGGCGAGGCTGTCACCGGAGGCCTCCCAAGGGGCGGCGTCGCAGAACTTCCCGACCTCGCGGAACTTGCCGGATACGAACAGCAGCGGGTCCACGTCGTTGACCTCGAAAGCGATCACCTGTCCGATGACGATGATGTGGTCGCCACCGTCGTAGATCGCCCACGGCTTGCACTCGAGGGTGGCCGCGTTGCCGAGTAGGACGGGGATATCGCCTTCGTTGCGCCATTGGGGAGGCCTGTTCATGGGCTTGCCGGCGAAGTTGAGGCAGACATCGAGTTGGTTGCTGGACATGATGTTGATCGCGAACGGCGCGTCCTCCAGGTACTGGGCCGCCTTGTTGCCGCGGACCAACGCCACCTGGGCCAACGGGGGGTCCAAGGACACCGCGGTGAACGCGTTCACGGTGGCGCCGTGGGGTGTGCCCCCAGGTGTGCGGCAGGTGACCACGGTGACGCCAGTGGAGAACTTTCCGAACGCGTTACGCAGTTGGCGCGGGTCAATCGTCGTTTCGGTGGCTAGTGAAGGCGGGGCGCTCCCTGCCGGGCTCTCTTTCAGGGCCATGAGATCCGTCCTCCTGCTCCTCGTGTTGCGTTCCGAAGGACAGCGGAACTTGACTGCTGAGGCGAACGTATGTGTCCTGGGTCACTGCTCGGTGTGTCGATCTGGGACACTCCGTTGTCTTGACAGGGGGCTTAAGAATCTCTACAGGGTTCCGCGCAATTCAGGCCTTCAAGAGCATGGGATCTTGGGCATGACCTGGTAGGACATGAGTTTGGCCGCCCGTGAGCGATTCTCTGGGCGGCAGAGTGCCCTACTGGTCAGTGAGGTGCGGTGAAGATCCAGGACCTGTTCGGGGCGGGTATACCGAGCTTGGCCAGCAGATCGATCTGCGACCTGGTCGGGTCAATGACCTGCAAGAGCGTTCCAGCGCGGCCGGCGAAGGTGCTCACGTGCAGGCGCTGGATCTGGCGGCGGTCGTGGCCAGGGCGTTGGTGATTTCCCGGCGTTCGTGCAGCGGGGCCGACCATCTGGTTGAGGGATGAGTGGGGCGATCAGCTCCCATGCAGCATCGGTCAGGTCCGTGGAGTAGCGGTGGTGTACGACCACTGCGGGCTCCGAACGCATGGGTGCCGTCCCTCAGGTATGCACCGACCTGAACCCTTTCAGGCACTCTTGATCAGGAATCCTTGATCCCGTAAAGCCGTATCTTGCGGTAGAGCGTAGAACGGGCTATTCCGAGCAGGCTGGCCGCGGCGCTCTTGTTCCCCTTGCAGCGGCTGAGGGAATCCTTGATCGCTTCGTACTCGGCGGCTTCGATCCGGTTGGTCGTCAAGGCTCCCTGGCGAACGGGGACCCGTACCGACCACGCCTCGATCCGATCTCCCCCCGACCGTCGGCGCGCCTCCAGCAGCACGGCCTCAAGCTCGGCGACGTTTCCGGACCACTCCGCGCCCGCGAGCAGTCTTGCGGCGTCAGGAGAGAGCTGGAGCTCCGCTCTCCTGCCGAAATGTGCACGCCACAGTGCCAGGGCAACGGCCTCGATGTCCTCCTGCCGGGAGTCCAATCCGGGAAGTTGAACTGTGTCCCGGAAGACACGCGCCCACATGCGTTCGGCGAATTCGCTGGCCTGTAGCGATTGTGTCGCCACGACGGTGACCTTTCGTTCCCGTGCCTTCTGCAAGGCCGGAAGGAACTGGTGGATCCGAGCCTCGGGGACGCGGTCGAGGTCATGGAAAAGCACGGGACGGCTCTGGCCGACAGCGTCATGCAAGCGCGCCAACCACACTTGATCGCCGGGCGCTTGGTCACCTCGCAGTACCAGAGGATCCATGACCCGGGCAGGGTTGTCGGCGCAATGGCGGTCGATGAGACGGGAGGCGACGAAGTCCTTCCCCACTCCTTGCGGGCCCTGGATCCGCACCGAGAGAGGACTGCGCAGCAGAGAGGCCAGCCGCCCGCGAATTGCGCGGGCGGGGGCACTGTCACCGGGGAAGACCCCGACAAGGTTGTCCTCCGTGTCAGCTCCTTTCCCGGCTGCTGCCAAGGGGGAGCTGCTGGGGCCCCCGATACCGACCACGGCGCCACCGATCGCTCCGGTGCCCGTCGTGTTGATCCACAGCAATCGGGAAGTGCGTCCGTCAAGGAAGGGCAGCGGCTGCCACCCGACCACCGCCTGGCTCTGGTCGTGAGCCCATCGCCAGAGTTCCTGGTGAGCGAAGATTCGCAGGACGGGAGCGATAACGGCATCCGCCATCAACAGGTCAGGGCTGACACCGAGCAAGCCCTTCTCGCCGTGTTCGGCGAACCACTGGAACGCCTCCGGCAGCCCGGCTTGAGGCGCTGGTGAGCTCGTCTGTTGGTCTGAGGACGCGCACCCGTACTGGTGGATGAGAACTCCTAGGGAAATACTCCGGACCTCGTGAGGTGAGTTCAGCGGCTGGGAGCAGCAGGAAACCGGCAACCAAGACGAGACGTGCATACAAGGGTGATCTACCGTTCCCATGGCACAGACGTGGAGCCCCAGGTAGAAGGCGAGGTGTCGAATCTCCACCGGGCCGCCATGAAAGGCTCCACGCGGTTCCCCAGGCTACCTGTACGGGCTCGATACGGAGCTGCTGCGTGTGTGGGCTGGTGCCCGGGTATCCGCCGGGACCGAACCGCGTCTGACCCACCTGTCTCCGCACGGGCAGGGCATGTCCGGCGGACGGATGCCGCGGCCGTGCCCATCGGTGGGCGAGCGGCCCAGGCAAGCGCGTAACCTCAGCTTTTGACCCCCGAAAGCTTGACGTTACTTGTGAGCTGCGACACTCTTTAATGTGATGCATAGCGTTCACATTGTACGCATAGCGTTCAAAGGTGCTCTGGGTTGCCTCCTCAGCCCGCGGAAGCTTCTCCGGGAGCTGGGCGACCTCTCCTTTGAATGCGGGAATCGGCAAGGACGAAGCCGCGGCTCCCCGCAGCGATACGGGGCTGTGGCTTCCCCCGGGCGGGCCAGATCCCTGAGAGGCCCGGACCTGCCAGAGGCCCAAGCCCACGGAAGGCTCGGCACCCATGACGTCCAGTAGCACCCCACCTGCATTGGCGGCCAGAAAGGCTATCGGGGCGGCCAGCTCACCGTTGAAGCGCGCCGCGCTGCTCGTTTTCGGGCCCGCGATCCCGGCCGCGGCCCCATCTGTGCCAGTGGGCAGGCTCGACGGCACGGGCATCGCGATCGTCGCCGCAGCCGTGTTGTTCGCGATCCCGAACTTCCGCGGCAACGGTGAAGCACCTCTGGACCGGCGCCGGTGTCAGCGGACCCTCTCCTTAAGACCCGGTCCTTATATTCCTGGCCGCTGCCGTACTCCTCACCCTGCTCACCGAGCTGACGAGATCGTTTCCTGCGCTGCTCGAGCGCTGGGCGGAACCGTCGGACGAGAAACCGTATTTCACTTCGCACCGTCTACAGCATCGCGCTGCTGGCCTCCAGCGTGTCTTGATGAGGTCAATGAGGAAGGTCGACGAAATGATCCCCACCGATACGTCAACGACGGCCGGCAAGACGATACACCGACCGACGCTCCAGCTGAGCGCTACCCGCCACACATCCGGTACACCCACAGCATCACCGCTCGGGTCGAGCGGATCGGAGCATGGCCTACTTCAGGATTTCCGCACCAGTCACCTGCCGTGGACACTCCATGTCGACTCTCCGTCGACGATCATGACTTCCCAGGTGAGTCTGAGGGCGGACACCGGTGGTCCCTGGTTCGTCGACTGCCAGGTGGACCGCATGGTGGGACACCGCGGAAGGCGCCAAATCGACGAGACTGCGGAGCAATACGTCGCCATGCTCATCGTCCGCGGTGGAACCGAAGTCTTCTCCCAGCGGGGCCTGCAGGCAAGAGTCGGCCCTGGGCAGGCAGCCCTGTGGGACAGCTCCCAGCCTGCAGAGTGCTACAGCGCTGCGGCGCTGACGAAGCAGACCTTGTTCCTTCCCCGAGCGGCGGTCGCCCCAGCCTTCCAGAGCCTTCTCCGCGACGGCCCTAAAACCATCGATCCCTCCCCGAGCCTTCAGCTCTTGACCTCCTGGATGGAGACGACACGGGGTCACACCCAAGACCGAACCACAGCGGCTCGCGCCGGATTCCTTTTGCTCGACCTAGCACATGCTGTATTGGCGTCTGTGTGCGGAGAGCGATCCGGGTCACGCGATGTGCTGCTCCTCCAGGTGAAGAGCTACCTCGACGAGCAGCTCCACGATTCGACCCTGTCGCTTGACGGCGCCGCGAAGGCCTGTGCCATATCGCTGCGCTATCTCCACATGCTGTTCCAGGAAACAAGTGAGACAGCAGCGGAGTACCTGCGCCGACGTCGGCTGGAGAGGGCACGCCACCTGCTGACGACGACCAGCAGCCCGTCTGTCGCACAAGTGTCGGATGCATGTGGATTCTCCAGCCCCTCCACTTTCAGCCGCGCGTTTCGAGCCGAGTACGGCGCCCCGCCCAGTGAGGTGATCCCAGCGGCTTTGGAGTGGGATGAAAGCAGCAAAACGAACACAAGGGGAGGAACGTCTGTTCGGCAGGCATAGACGTGGAGCCCCAGGTAGAAGGCGAGGTATCGAATCTTGCCGGGCTACCGTGAAAAACTCCACGCGGCCACCTGTGTTGCCACCCTCGGCATCCCCAGAGAAGCCGTTCTCTTCCTTTCGCGCCTCCTCACCGCCGAACGCAAGCTGCACGGCACCCGCAAGGGATCTGGTGACCTGACCTGCTTCCACCAGGCAGCCACGGCTCTGCGCACCTTCCGCGAGGAGGACCTTCCCCGCCGTCAAGCAGCCAGGGCAGGGGCCGCCACTGGCCCTTGGAAACCGCGCCCTGAGCGGGTTCCGAGACCTCTCCCCAACGGGGTGTGCGCTGGCTGGGACAGCGTGGGTTCGCGCTGCCAGCCCAGCAGCGGCGGCCCGTGCAGCACATCTCTGTCATCCCCAGCGAGATCGGGAATAGCGCCAGAGCCGCTCGCGTGCTCACACGCTTCGAACCCGGTCGCCTGACATGAAACCCGCTGGGATCACCTCAGCGCCTGTTACCCGGACGCCACGTGGTGATGTGCACTCATCGCGGCGAGGTGTGCGCTCAGTGGCATGCGGTCCGCAACAGATCCAAGAATAATGGGGATGAAAGAACGAACGGCGGAGTATTAAAATGAATATTTCTGAAGACACTCGCCCATCAACTGCTGTGCAGCGGACGGGGCCGCTCTTTGAGTCGGGCCAGATCGGCACCATGACGCTCCGAAACCGAATGGTCCAGTCCCCGATCTTCACGCAGTTCGCGAGCACGTTCGGGGAGGTCAGTGAAAAACTCATCGAGTACCACCGTGCACGAGCCCGAGGCGGAGCCGGATTGATCATCACGGAGAATACCTCCGTCGACTGGGAGATCGGTCGGACTGTCGGGCACCCCATCCGGATTGATCATGATCGATTCATCGGCGGACTCGCAGACCTCGTCGCCGCAGTGCAGGGCGAGGGCGCGAAGATCGCGGTTCAGCTGCATCACACTGGCCGCCAGAACTCTCGGGGCAACACGGAGCGGAACGAACCCCCGATCGCTCCGACTGCCGGGATCACCAGTGCTTTCGGCACGGCACCACGTGCCATCGAGGAGCACGAGATCCCTGGTCTCATCGACAAGTATGTCCAGGGTGCGCGCCGAGCCGTCGCAGCCGGGTTCGATGCAGTGGAACTTCACGGAGCCCATGGCTACCTGCCGGGCCAGTTCCTGTCCCCGTTCACCAACAAGAGGACGGACCAGTGGGGTGGGCCCTTGGAAAACCGGGCACGGTTCGCCCTGGAAATGGTTCGCCGTGTCCGAGATGAGATCGGTCCGGAAGTTCCACTGATCTATCGACTCAGCGTGGAGGAGCCGTATGAAGGCGGGCTGACACTTGAGGACGGTCTCGCCTTCTGCGAGATGCTGGAACCGCACGTAGACGCGCTCGATGTCAGTGCCGGGAATTACGACACGGCCATGACACTGCTGCCGATGGTGCAGCCCGGATCTCTCATTGATTACGCCAAGGCTGTCAAGCGTCGAGTCTCTGTGCCCGTCATCGCAGTCGGTCGCCTGACGTGGTTGCTGGATGACATGGCGGACGCGGTGAAGGACGGAGAGCTAGATTTCGTCGCACTGGGCCGAGCAGGATTGGCCGACCCGGAGACCGCGGCTAAGACACGACGCGGTGACACGAGCCATGTGCGCCGATGCTTGGCAGCCAATGAATGCATCTCCCGGTGGATGTTCAACGGAAAGTCCACACAGTGCATCATCAACCCCATGCTCGGCCAGGAGCGCCGAGCGGCGGAAGCGCGCCGTACCGCATCCAAGAGACATCGCGTGCTGGTCGTCGGCGGCGGGCCGGCGGGGTGCGAAGCGGCGATCCTGGCAGCGGATCGCGGTCATGAAGTCGCACTTGTGGAACGTGCGGGCCGCCTCGGTGGACAGCTCCACGCATGGGCGGCGGCGACCCCTCACCGCCACGAGGTGCTTAACCTGATCTCCTTCTACGAAGCAGAAGTCGCCAGGGCCGGGGTCGAGGTTCGATTGAACGAGGACTCGACCACGATCGACACCGAACAATGGGACACGATCCTGCTTGCCACCGGAACAGTTTCCGACCAGGAAGGGGAAGACGTCGTCGAGATGATGACAGCTGGGAGGCTTCCGGAAACCTCCGCGGTCACAGTGTTCGGTGAGACCGAGGCCGCACTGTTCACAGCAGTCTGGCTCGCAGAGAACGGCAAGTCGGTCGAACTCGTCTCTCCCAAGCAGGACGTGGGAATCGACTCCAACGACATGGAACGCGATTACTTGACGCAGATCCTAGAACAACTCGCTGTGAAGGTGACCACCATGGGCACCCCTCCAGAAACCGGAACAGTGCTGGTGGCCACCGGTCGGGTCGGCTCATCCTTCCGTGCAGAACTCGTTGACGACGAACGAGTTTTCAGTATCGGCACGAGAGCTCGCGGTGGACGTATGTACGAGGCTACGCAGTCCGGGTTCTGGACTGCTGCAAGGATCGGAGAGCAGGAATGAATGTCCGCGCCATCGAACACGTTGGGATCACCGTACCGGACATGGAAATGGCGACCAGCTTCTTCGCCGAAGCGTTCGGAGCTGAAGCGATCTACGACATGCTCGACGAGCCCCTCGCCGGTCCTGCTGTCGAGGCGGGACTGGGCATACCCTCCGGGGCTGTCATTACCGCGATCCGGATGCTCCGACTGGGGAACGGCCCCAACATCGAGCTCTTCAGTTACTCGGGAACGGACCAACGCGATCCTGTCCGGCCAAGCGACTACGGCCTTCAGCACATCTGTATCTACGTCGACGAGATCGACGCGGCAGCACGCCGTCTGGAGGGCGCCGGGGGCCGGTTGCTGAGTGCACCTGGTGAACTTCCCGGAGGCGACGCGGGAGAAGGAAACCGGTATGTCTATGCCCGGACCCCTTGGGGCACCACCATAGAACTGGTCACCTACCCCTCTCCGCAAGCGTACGAGTCACGCACGCACCTTCGACGTTGGCGCCCGCCTCGCACCGGGGGGTCTGATCACAGTCGGCAGGAATGAACTCTGCTGCCCGGTGGGGCGTCCGAGTGCGGAACAACCAGGCACGGTTGAGTCGGCCCGGAGCGCGGTCCCGGTGTCGCTACCGGCCCGCGTACCCGTCTCCGAGTTTGTGCTCTCTTCTCCGTCGGCCCACCGGTCAGCACAGCGACCCCGTGCTGTACGAGTCCGGCCACCGCGGACTCCCTTGTCCCGCGTGCTCGGCTGTTGTCACTCGCCCCTGGGGGGTTTGCGCACGACCTCTTGTGGACGAACTCGCTGAAGTCGTAGCGGGCCAGCTCCGGCCGTAGCGGATCGCTTGACGCCACGGAGGCGATACGAGTGACGTCGAGGACGCGAAAGGCAAAGTTACTGCTGAGGGCATCAGCAGACTTATTAAGCTGGCCCGCTACGGGGCGCCCGGTGCCGCGCTGGGGCGGGCCGGTTTCGCGGCGGCCCGGTGGCGCAGCCGGATGCCGACCGCGCTGGCGGTGAGCAGCACGGCGCCGGCGACGAGTAGGACACCGGCGGCCGACACCTCACCGTCGGTGAGCTCCCAGACGAGCCGCGGGACCGCGACCGTGGCGGCGAGCACGCCGAACACGAGCGCCGAGCCGGGGCCGCGCGCCGCCGCGCGCCAGAGCGCGAACAGGCTGAACAGGACCGCCGCGACGGCGAGCTCGGCGACGTGGTTCACCGGAGTGTCCAGCATCAGGGCGCCCGCGTAGGCGGTTACCGCGCCGAGCCCGACCGCGGTCCCCTGCTCGCGCAGCACGCCCACCGCCGCGAGGGCGACCCCCACCGCGCCGAGGAGGAGTAGGCCCGCGCCGGCCGCCGAGGACGCTATCTGCGACCCGGTCGAGGAGAAACCGCCCCCGCTGTCCTGCCCGACGAACTCGTAGACCACCTCCTGCACCCCGAAACCGACGAGGAATGCGCTCATGCCCCAAACGGCCACCAGTCCGGGCGCGGAGCGCAGCAACGCGTAGGCGGCCACGGCAACGGCCAGCCCGGCAGCGGATGCCCAGACGGGCGCGCTCGGTACGAACCCCGGGGGCAGCGCTTCCCCCGCGCCTTCGGAGACGGAAAAGGCCGCGGAGAGTGCCGCCAACGCGAACAGGGCACCGCCGATCCGGCGGCGGACCGGGGCCGTCTCCGCCGACCGGCGCAGCAGGGCTGGGCCTCCGGCCATCCCGAACCCCGCGGCGGCGAGAACAGCGGCGACCACCGCGAGCAGCGTGATCCGGACCCCGGTGTCCAAGACGTCCCATGCGGTGGCCATGAACGTGCCCACGGCCGCCAACACGAGCCCGCCGCCGACATAGCCCAGTACCTCCGCCCAGCGGCCCCTCGCCCCAGAGCGCCCCTCGGCCGCAGCCAATGCGGTGAGGACCGCGTCGGCCTGCCCTCGGTCGATCACCCCTTGTTCGACCAGCCTGCCCAACGCCTCAGCGCGAGCCTCCATCAGAAACCGCCTTCCCATCGCCTGCGCACCGCCCTCTGCCGTCCGCCCGGCCCCGCTGTGCGGCTGCCTCGGCGCCTGGGCCAGCATCCCCCATCCCAACGCAGAACAGCCACGCTGTCCTGAGCAGGGGTACTCAGAGCGTCGCCCGACACTCGTCCCGACCCGTGAAGGGATCTCGAGCAAACACCGGTACGGGTGGGGCTCCTGGTGCGAAAACACCCGATCACCCCATTGTGTGGCCAGGTCCTGCGACCTAGACTGCCGCGCATGATCAAGCGCGCCCCGCACTGGATCGACGGCAACACACCACCCCACCTGCGGCGCGCTGTCCCGGCGACGACCCTGCCCCACGGCCGCGGTCGGCAGAACGGCGCCGACCCTCCTGACGTGAGCCTACTGACCACGTCACCTGCCGACAGGAGCCGCGTTGGACATCATCAACTCGCCCGTCCTGTGGGTCTGCGCGATCGCGATCTTCGCCGCGATCGGCGTGCAGAGCCTCATCTACATGCGTGCAGCCAGCCTCGCCGGTCCCGAGCACGGGTTCACCAAGGCTGATCTGCGGGCGTCCTTCCGGTCCGGGGCCATCGCCTCGATCGGACCCTCCCTGGCCGTCGTGATCGTGGCGGTGGCCCTGCTCGCCCTCTTCGGGACCCCGGCGATCCTGGTGCGGATCGGACTGGTGGGGTCCGCGGCGACGGAGACAGCCTCGGCCCAACTGGCCGCGGGGACCGTGGGGGCGGAGCTCGGCGGCGACACCTGGACCGCTGAGGTCTTCACCGTCGCGTTCTTCGCGATGTCGTTCTCCGGGATCATGTGGATGGTCGCAACCCTCGTGCTCACGCCCCTCCTGAAGCGGGGTGATGCCAAGCTGCGGCGGGTGAACCCCGTGCTGATGGCGATCGTGCCCTCGGCCGCCCTGCTGGGCGCCTTCTCCTCCTTGGCCGTTGCCGAGCTCCCCAAGAGCGGCCTCCACGCCCTGATCGTGGCCGTGTCCGCGCTGGTCATGGCGGCCTGCCTGTACCTGGCCCGGCAACTGAAGCTGAACTGGCTGCGGGAATGGGCCCTCGGAATCGCCATCATCATCGGCTTGGTCGTCGCCTACTTCGCACACCAGTCCCCGCTGGGCCCCGCCTGAAGGAGCAGACGTGTCACAGGGAACCGGATCGACTCAGGCGGACACCGCCTACGCGGCCTATGACCGCACCACGTCCCGGTGGGGCCGGGCCACGATGCTCGTGGCGCTGGTCTTCTCCATGGCCGGGCCGCTCTACCTGATCTTCGGCACCGACATGCAGTTCACGTCGTGGGGGCTGCTCACCGCGTTCCTCGCCGTGGCCGCCGTCTACGGCGTGATGTGGGTGATCGAGCCGCTGACCTACTACCCGGTGCTCGGCCCGGCCGCGATGTACCAGGCGTTCATGATCGGCAACATCTCCAACAAGCTGGTACCGGCCGCGATCGTGGCGCAGCAGACCATCGACGCCAAACCGGGTACGCGGCGGGCGGAGTTCGGCGCGGTGATGGCGATCGCCGGCGCGGCCATCGTGCACATCGTCTCGCTCCTGGTCTTCGTGGGATTCCTGGGTACCTGGCTGGTCAGTCAGCTGCCTGAGTCCGTGGTCGAGGTCTCCCGCGAATACATCTTCCCAGCCATCATCGGGGCGGTGGTCGTGCAGCTCGCGGCCTACGCCAAACAGCCCCGGATCACGGTGATCGCCATCCTGGTCGCCCTCGTCTTCCAGGTGGGTCTCGCGCCCCTGTTCGGTGAGATGTTCACCAACTTCTCCACTGCCCTGGTGGTCCTGTTCACCGTGGTGCTGGCTTGGGTACTGCGTAACCGTCGTGGGGAGTCGCCGTCGAAATCCGACCCGGACCCGGGCCCCAATGACCAGTCCTGATACACGAGTACCGAACACCCACGAGGAGCGGTCCGGGCGACCCCGTGACGGAGGAACCCGTGAAGGGAGAACCCGCGAACCGCGCCGCCGGAACCCTAGGAGCACCATTGTCGACGTTGGAATCGGTCGCACACCTCACCGACGAGCTGCGGGACGAGCTGCACCAGCTGTACGTGCACCTGCACAGCAACCCCGAACTGTCCATGCAGGAGCACCGGACCGCGGAGCTCATCGAGGAGCGCATGCGCGCCCTGGGGTGCGAGACCTTCCGATGCGGCGGGACCGGGGTGGTCGCGCTGTTGCGCAACGGCGACGGCCCCGTGGTCGGTTTCCGAGCCGACACCGACGCCCTCCCCGTGGCAGAGGAGACCGGCCTGGAGTACGCCTCCACGGCGCGTGGCGCGCTCCCCGACGGCACCGACGTCCCGGTCATGCACGCCTGCGGCCATGACACCCACGTCACCTGCGCGATCGGCGCGGCCGCCAGGCTGGCCGCCAGCCCGGGGTCGTGGGCGGGCACGGTCGTGTTCCTGTTCCAGCCGGGTGAGGAGACCGCGGCCGGCGCCAAGGCCATGGTCGAGGACGGGCTGTGGGACCGCGCGCCGCGGCCGGAGGTCGTCTACGGCCAGCACGTGTGGGGCGGCCGCAGCGGCAGCGTGGAACTGTCCAGCGGCCCGGCGATGGCGATGGCCGACTCCTGGCGGGTGACGGTGCACGGCAGGGGCGGTCACGGGTCCCGGCCGGAGGAGGCGATCGACCCTGTGGTGATCGCCGCGCACATGGTCGTGCGCATCCAGAGCGTGACCTCGCGGGAGGTCGCGGCGCAGTCGGCGACGGTCGTCACGGTCGCCACGTTCCACGCGGGGCTCAAGGAGAACATCATCCCGGCCTCCGCCGAGTTCACCCTGAACGTGCGCAGCCTCGACCCGGAGGTCCGGGAGCGGGTGCTCGCGGCGCTGCGCCGGGTCATCGCGGCCGAAGCGGCGGCCTCGGATGCCCCGGAACCGGAGATCGAAGAGCTGTACAACTTCCCGCTGCTCCACAACGACCCCGCGGAGACCGAGGCCGTGCGCGGGGCCCTCGCCGGGGCTCTGGGCGAGGACCGGGTCATGGACCGGCCCGCGCAGATGGGCAGCGAGGACTTCGGTCTGCTGCCCGACGCGATCGGGGTGCCCGGCGTGTACTGGTTCTTTGGCGGGATGCCGGACGAGGTAGTGGACTCGGGCGAGCCGGTCCCGAGCAACCACTCGCCCCAGTTCGCGCCGGTGATGGAGCCGACCCTGTCCACCGGGGTGAAGGCGGCGCTGGCCGCGCTCATGTCCCGCCTGGCCCGACCGTAGGTGTACGTCCGGGCGGCGGCGAGCGGTTTTTACCGGTGCCCCCGCCGCCCGGCGTCGTCGGCCGTCCGGCTCAGCGCTCCGTGTCGGTTCTGGCGTGGGAGCTGAGCCCGTCGAGGAGGGACTCCAGCCCGTGGGCGAAGCTGGCGCCCCAGTCCGTGTCGGCCACGCTGCGGTGCCGGGCCAGGCTCGGGTAGCGGTCGCTGTTGGCCTGGACGTGGTCGTCCGCCGCCTTCCGGGCCCCGGCCTCCTGACTGTGCCACGAGGCCTGCATGAGTGTGGCGCCGATGACGTAGTTGGACAGGGCGTAGGCCGTGTCGTTGAGCTCGGGCGGGGTGAACCCGGCGTCGGCCAGCACCGAGTGGAGGTACTCCTCCCTTGCGAGCATGTTGGGACCGAGCATGGGACGGCCCAGCAGGGCGGCCGACCACGGGTGGCGCAGCAGGGCCGTGCGCCAGTTCTCCATGAAGGCGATGATGTCGTCCCGCCAGTCCGCGCCGGGTTCGGCGGGAAGAGCCACCTCCGCGTAGACGGCGTCCAGGGCCAGATCGAGCACATCATCCTTGGTGCTGACGTGGCCGTACAGCGTCGTGGAACCGGTTCCGAGGCGCTGGCCGAGGCGCCGCATGGTCAAACGCTCGGCGCCTTCCTCGTCCAGGAGTGCCAGCGCGGCGTCCACGATGCGTTCCCGGGTCACGCGTTCCTTGCGCGGCCGCTCCGAACGTAGCCACACCCGTCCCGCGCCGGTCGTGCCGGAAGCGGGGGCCGCGGTGGGCTCGGAGCTCGCGGACCGCGAGCGGGCTGCTTCGTTTTCCATGCCGACCAGTGTAGTACATTGATCTCCATTCCGATCATTGATCGGGTTTGCGATCACTGTTCTTTTGCTGTCGTGAGAGGGACCCATGGACCGCGATCCGAGCCGCACGCCGAAGATCCCGAAGGACCCGGAGGGGGATGAGGGGGTGGGATCCCGTTCCGAACCCCCGCACTCGGCCCACGAACCACCCGATCCGCGCCGCTGGTGGGCGCTGGCGGTGATCGGGCTGGTGCAGTTGATGGTGGTCCTGGACGCGACCATCGTGAATATCGCCCTGCCCTCCGCCCAAGCCGACCTGGGCATCTCCGACGGTGGCCGCCACTGGGTCGTCACCGCCTACGTCCTGGCCTTCGGTGGCCTGCTCCTGTTGGGCGGGCGCATCGCCGACCGCTTCGGAACCCGGCGGATCCTCCTGGTCGGGCTGGTCGGCTTCGCGGCAGCGTCGATACTGGGCGGCGCCGCTCCCGACGGCCCTGTCCTGTTCGCCGCCCGGGCCCTGCAGGGCGTGTTCGCGGCGTTGCTCGCCCCGGCGGCGCTGTCGCTCCTGAGCAAGACGTTCGAGGACCCCAAGGAACGCGGCACGGCCTTCGGCGTCTACGGCGCGCTCTCCGGGGGCGGGGCCGCCTTGGGTCTCCTGCTCGGAGGCCTGCTCACCGAGTACCTGGACTGGCGCTGGTGCCTGTACGTCAACGTCCCGATCGCCCTGGTCGCCCTGCTGGGTGCGCTGGCCGCCGTCCGGCCCAGCATGCCCGCTGACGTCGGCCGCCTCGATCTGCCCGGGGCCGTGCTGAGCTGTGCCGGACTGTCCGCGGTCGTCCTCGGTTTCGCCCAAGCGGAGGAGCATGGCTGGACCGCCCCGGTCGTCGTGGCGCTGCTGGCGGGCGGAGTTATGCTCCTGGTGCTGCTGGTGCGCGTCGAGGCCCGTGCCCCGCGGCCGCTGCTGCCGCTGCACGTGCTCACCCACCGGGCCCGGGGCGGATCGTTCCTCGCCGTCGCACTGTCCCAGGTCGCCCTGTTCGGGTTCTTCCTCTTCATCACCTACTACATGCAGGTGATCCTGGAGTACTCGCCGATCCGGGCCGGGCTGGCGTTCCTGCCGCTCACGGCCGCGACCGTAGTCGGCTCCAGCGTGATCGCCGCCCTGCTGCTGCACCGGAGCGGGCCGCGCCCGCTCATTGTCGGCGGTCTGCTCCTCGGCGCCGTAGGAATGGCCTGGCTCACCCAACTGGGGGTCGGCGGCCACGCGGTCTACCCGGCGTTCCTGCTCCCGGCACAGCTCGCGATCGGCCTGGGCCTGGGGTTGGTGATGATGCCTGCGATGAGCACGGCCACCGCGGAGGTCGACCACGCCGACGCGGGGGTGGCATCGGCCATGGTCAACGCGGCTCAGCAGGTCGGCGGGGCCATGGGCACCGCACTGCTCAACACCGTGGCCGCCATGACCACCGCCGCATACCTGGCCGGAAGCGGCGAGGCGGGCCAGGCGGAGGCTGCCGTGGAGGGGTACACCACGGCCATCGGGTCCGCCGCCGCGGTCCTGCTGGCCACCGCGGTGCTGACCGCCGTGGTGATCCCGCGCCGCCGCCCGTGACACCCGGCGTTGTTAGGCTGGCGCACCGCGAGCCCTCTCCCGCCGACAACCGCGGCGGCTCCGGGCTTGCCGCGGTTGAGGAGGGCGTATGGGTGGTCCGGCGAGTACGGCCGGACGACGGTGGGCGCGTGCTGTGGCCTGGGCCGGTACGGGGACTCTGGGTGGGTCCGTGCTCATGGCGGTCGCGGTCCTGTTCCTGAACGCCGGTGAGGGCGGCAACTGGGACATGGAGGGTGCCTGGGTCCTAGCCGGTCTGCTGGCCGTGGTTGCTCTCTTCGGCGGGGTCCGCTGGGACACCGCGTGGACGACTTCCGACGCCCGCCCAGGTGAGCCGCCGGAAGCAGTCGAGCGGCGGCGGCGGAGACAGCGCCGGTCCTTCCGGCTCTGGGTGACGGTCGCCCTCGCACTCGCGACCGCACTGGCGTACACGGCCTTCCCCGCCGATCTTCTCCTCGGTATGGAGGAGAACCCTGACGCCTACGGCCACGCGCCACGCGCCACGGGGATCTGGCTGGCCGCCTGCGCCGTGCCCGTAGGGCTGCTGCTCATGCTGGGTTCACCGGGCCCGGTCGAGCCGCGTCCCTGGCGCGGATCACTGCCCTTCCTCGCCTCAGGAGCCCTGGCCGTGGTGCTCACCGTGTCCCTGGCGGGGCTGTACCTGTACCCGAGGCAACCTCACACCGTGGCCGAGGGCCTTGGGGAACCCGCCCCGGTCCCCGGTGAGGTGACCCGGGTCGGCTGGTCCTGGGAACCCCCTCAGGACACCTGGGTCACGGGGGTACGGACCGGACCGCACGGTCCCGTGCTGCTCCTGGCGGACGGTGCGGTCGCGCTGGACGGGCGGTCGGGGGAGGAGTTGTGGTCCTTCCGGCGCCCGCGGGACGACGACCACGAGGTGTGGTCCGAAGCGTGGGTGGACGACGGCCGGGTCTATGTGCGCCACACGCCCCCGGAGAGGGTGTCGGACGACGCACCTGAGCGGACCGTCACGGTGTTGGACCCCGCCACCGGAGCGATCGTCGACGAGTACGCCGAGGAAGCCCCGGAGCGCGGCGGATCGTCCCGGACACGCCTCGGCGAAGTCGACATCGACCGGTGGTTCAGCTCGTCCCAGGGCGGGTCGGTGGAGTTGACCGCCACGGACACCCGCACCGGTGCGGGACTGTGGAACTGGTCCCGCGAGTTCGACCCCGACGAGTACGGCTCCGGGTGCGGTACCCGCGGGATCGTGCCCTTTCCCGACCGCATGGTCGTGCAGATCGGATGTGTGGACTCCGATGCTGTGGACGGGCACGGCGACCGCAGCGAGGTGCTTGAGGATCCCGATACCCGAACCGCCGCCACGCTCGTGGCCGTGGACGTTCAATCGGGTGAGGAGGTATGGGAACACAGCTGGGAGCGGGAGGGTGCTGGCACCGAGGAGCCTGTGCTGGTCCCAGCCGACCGCTCGTCGGGGGGCGGCGAGCCGGTGGTCGCCGTGCGCCACAGCGACTGGGCGGGTGCGACCGCGCTGTTCGATCCCGCCACTGGCGAGGAGGTGCCGGGCATCCCCGAACAGCTGGGGCCGGGCGGGTCCTCCGCTGCGGCTCTCCTGGACGCGGACACCGCTGGGGCCTTCCTTTTGGAGGATGGTGACCCGGTGCGGTACTACCGCGCCGACGCGTCCGCAGAGACCGTCGCGACAGCGGACCTGGCCGTCGACCAGTCCCTCTGGGAGGACGGGATCCCGCGGGCGCACCTGCGGGGAGCGACCGCTGTCGACGACGCGGCCCTCGTACCTATCGGTGGAGCGGACGTCGTTGTCGCGCCCTTCGGCGAGGAGACCGCTCAGGGGGAGCGGGCCCGCATCCACCTGGCGGCGGACGAGGACGAACGGCTGTCCCCGGGGGACGAGCCGTACGAGAGGGGGATGCGCGTGACCGCGCTGCACCGGGGGCCGGGGTCGGTCGTGGCTCTCCTGTCCCGGTCCGAGTCGTCCATCGCTGCCGCGAGCCGTATCGAGGGGCTGGTGCCCTGAGGGGCGGCGCGGACGCGTCGACCCCGCTGTCTGGGCCGGGTCACCACCGCGGATCGCGGCCCAGGAGTGCGGCGAGGTTCTGCATGGGGGATAGCTCAGACTCCTCGGGGAGGGGCGGGGAGTAGACGCCGTCCGGGCCGCTCAGCGGGCTTTCGGGCCCGGTGATGGAGCGGGCGACGGGCAGGGCGGCCCGGACGAGCTCGTCCGGTGCGGGGCGGTCGAGGCCCAGCGCGGACAGCAGGTCCCACCGGTGCACGAGCATGTCGACCAGGTGGACGGAGAGGACCCGTTCGACCGGGACCTTGCCGCCGACCATCGGCACGTGCACGGTGTCCCCTGCGTGGTCGAGCGCGACGAGCCACCGTGCGGCGTAGCGGGGAAAGTCCGCCACGGGGTCCCCGGAGAGGCCGTTCGGCGCGGGCAGTACCCCGGCGGCGACCGCCTCGTGCTGGTCGTTCATGTGGCGGACGAGGTCCAGCACGTCCCAGCCCGAACAGGGGGTCGGTGCGGCCCGTGATGCCGCCGGAACCATCAGGACCTCGTGCCCCGTCAACGTCACTGCGGCCGCGTCCAGCTGGAACAGATCGCTCATGGGTACTCCGTAAGCTCGTCGGACCTCCAAAATAGCGAACGGTCGTAAGTTAATATACGGGTATGGCACCCAGGAAATCGACGGCGGAGGCCGCCCGCTCGCGCGCCCGCATTCTCGACGCCACCGTGGACCGCGCCTCACGCCACGGCCTGGCGAGCGTGACGGTCGGTGCCCTCGCGGGCGACGTGGGGATGAGCAAGGCCGGGGTGGTCGGGCCCTTCGGATCCCGCGAGGCCCTCCTCGGGGACACGCTCGACCGGGCGGTCGAGGTCTTCCGCGAGGCGGTCCCGGCACCCTTGGACGGCACCCCGCCCGGACCGGCCAGGGTCGGCCGCCTCCTCGACCTGTGGATCGACTACCTGGCCGACTGCCCGTTCCCGGGAGGGTGCTTCGTCACCGCGGCCTCCTCCGAACTCGACCACCGCCCCGGCCCGCTCCGTGACCGGATCCGCACGGTCGCCGACCAGTGGCGCCGCTTCCTGGTCGCCGAAATCACCGAAGCCCGCGCCCAAGGGCTTTCCGGCCGGGCGGACCCGGAAGATCTCGCTACGGCGCTCGTCGGGTTGTCCATGGCCGCGAACCAGGAGATCCAACTGCTGGAGGACCCGGCCGCCCCCGCCCGAGCCCGCCGCCTGATGCGTGCCGCGGTCGGCCTCGCCCCGGCATGAACCGGAGGGCGCTCGCACGCGGGGTTCGCCCAAGACGCAACCGCCCATTCGGGCGGGATAACCAGATGCCGGGCGCCACTGTCCCTGCGAGAATCCGTTCGCATGACCGCTAGAGACATCGAACTGTTCGACCGGGTAGCCCGTCAGTACGACGAGGTACTGCCGTTCTTCGCCGAGACCGCGAAGGCGACCGCCGCCGCTCTGCCCCTCAGGCCCGGTCTCCGACTGCTCGATCTCGGTGCGGGGCACGGCGCCCTCACAAACCGAGCTTTGGACCGGGGCTGCCTGGTCACGGCGATCGATGCCGCCCCCACAATGGTCGCCCGGACCAGGGAAGCCCATTCCGACGACCCGCGGTTCGAAACCGCCCGTCTGATGGACGCCCACCGTCTGGAGTTCCCGGACGGGCACTTCGACGCGGTGGTCTCCGGTTTCGTCCTGCACCTCTTGGACGACCCCCTACTGCCTTGGCCGAAGCGCGGCGCGTCCTGACCTCGCGGGGATGGCTCGCGCTCACCCTCCCGGGGCCTTCCCCGGACGGGGAACCAGCGGCTGAGACCGGAGAGAACGAGGACCCCCTCCCCGCTCTGTTCACGGAGTTCGGTCGGCACCTGCCTCCGGGAGGCGGAATGGGGAAGCCGATCGACGACCCCCGGAACCTGCTCACCGAGGCCGGGTTCGCGAATGTCACCGGCACGACGGTCACCACGGCCCTGCCGGTGCCCGACGGTGAGACGCTGTGGCGGTGGCTGCTGACGCACGGAAGCCGCGCTTTCCTCGATGACCTGCCCGCTGAGCGGAGAGCGGAGTTTCGCGCGCGCGTACTCGCGTCGGTCGAAGACTCCGGTCCGTTCACCATGCGCCGCCCGGTCTCACTGTGGATCGGGCACCGCGGTGTGCGCTGACCGGCATCCGGTTCCGGCATGAACCGGTGGCTCCCGTTGTTCTTGAGTGTCGATGGACGACGGGAGGAGGGCCATGGCGGGTGTCCGTGGATCCGCTCTGCTGGGGGCGGCGGACGTGGTCGTGGTGGGGGCCGGGCAGGCCGGGCTCTCGGTGGCCTGGCACCTGCGGCGGCTGGGCCTCGAACCGGGTGTGGACTTCGTGGTGGTGGACCGGGGACCCGACACCGGGGGTGCCTGGCAGTTCCGCTGGGAGTCGCTGCGCCTGGACGACGCGCACAAGGTCGACGACCTGCCCGGGATGCGCGAGCTCGGGCTGAGCTTCGACACCGCTGATCCCACGCGGCCCGCCCGAGACGTGGTGCGCGACTACTACGCGCGCTACGAGCGGGCTTTCGGCCTGAACGTGGTGCGGCCGGTCGCGGTGAACCGGGTTCGCGACGAGGGCGGGGCGTTCGTTGTCTCGACGGACAAGGGCGACATCGCCGCGCGGGTGCTCGTCAACGCCAGCGGGACCTGGGCCAGGCCCTTCCGCCCCTACTTCGCCGGTGCAGCGGACTTCCGCGGCGTGCAGATCTCCACCCCCGACTACCGTGCCGCCGGGGACTTCGCCGACCAGCGGGTGCTGGTCGTGGGCGGGGGCACGTCCGCGGTCGGGTTCCTGCGCGAACTTGAGGGCGTGGCCGCGGGCACCGTGTGGGCCACCCGTCGGCCCGTGGAGTTCGCCGACGACCCCAAGGGCGGGATCCGGGCCGTTCAGCGGGCGGACGAGGCCGCCAAGTCGGGGCGGCCGCAGCCGAGCATCATCAGCGGTACCGGGCTGCCCGCGACCCCGGAGAACCTCGCGGCGCGGGATCGGGGCCTGCTGGTGGCGCGGCCGATGTTCACCGCGATCGAACCCGACGGGGTCCGCTGGCCGAACGGTTCGTTCGAGCCGGTCGACGCCATCATCTGGGCCACCGGGTTCCGCGCCGAACTCACGCACCTGGCTCCGCTGCGCCTGCGCGAACCCGGCGGGGGAGTGCGGGTCGAGAACGGGCGCTCGGCGCGCGAGCCGCGCCTGTTCCTGGCGGGGTTCGGTCCTCAGGCGAGCACGATCGGGGCCAACCGCGCGGGCCGCACGGTGGCCCGCCAGGTCGTGGCCGAACTCCGCTCGATCCGGGGGACGTCCGCTCCCCCACGTGTGTGACCCCAGGTTCCGGGTAGCGCCGCGGAGAGGGCCCCTGCATGGGGCGTACGAGGAACGGGGTGAGGCAGATGTTCGCGAACCGGGAGGAGGCGGGGGACCGCCTGGCGGAGGTGCTGGTCGGGGTGGACCGCGACCGCCTGCTGGTGCTGGGGCTGGCGCCCGGGGGCGTGCCGGTCGCGGAACGCGTGGCGCACGCGCTCGGCGGGGCGCTGGACGCGCTGGTCGTCCACCGGGTCCCCTCGCCGCGCAACCCCGACCGGGCCATCGGCGCGGTCACGGCAGCGGGGCCGGCGCACTTCGAGCGCGCTTCCCTGGACGTACTCGGCCTGTCCGAGGGTGACCTGGAGGGGACGGTCGCGTCCGGGCGGGAGGAGGTCCGGCGCAGGGAGACGGCCTACCGGGGGTCAGGACCCGGGTTCGACATCGAGGGCATGGACGTCATCGTCGTCGACGACGCGCTGGTGACCGGGATGAGCGCGCGGGCCGCGCTGACGGCGCTGCGCGAGCGGTCCCCGGCGTCCCTGGTGCTGGCGGCACCGGTGGGGGAACAGCAGGCGGTTCGCTCGCTTTCTGAACTGTGCGACCAGGTCGTGTGCCTGATGGCGCCGGACGACTTCCAGGAGGCCGACCGGTGGTACGGGGAGTATCCGCACGTCGCTGACGACAGCGTGCGGAGTCTGCTCGGCCGGTCCTGAGACCGACGGGTGTCGGGGGCAGCCGCGACCGGTCGGACCGGGTTGGCCGCACGTGGCCATCGTCGTTCGGATGCCTCCCGAACCCTTGGGGAGCGGGGGAACCAGGCGTAAAATATCCGGTTATCCAAGTTGACCGAAAGCGGCCCTGAGAGCAGCGGGGCAGGTCACGGGCCCAGGCCACCCTCGGCGTCGACCAGGTCGACAGCCTGCGCTCGCGCGGGACCACCTCCCTTCACTGAAGGAGTCCGTGATGACCACCGAAACCACCGGGCCGGAGCTGGACCAGGACAAGGTGGAAGCGTTCACCGGTCGGATGATCGGCATCCTGGAGGGCGGCAGCGCCACCCTCACCTGCAGCCTGGGCCACCGGTTGGGCCTGTTCGACACCATGGCTGGCCGCGGCGCCATGACCTGTGCGGAAGTCGCCGAAGCCGCGCGCTTGAACGAGCGCTACGTGCGCGAGTGGCTGAGCGGTGCGACCATCGCCCGGCTGATCGAGTACGACCCGCTCGCCGACACCTACCTCCTGCCCGCCGAGCACGCGGCCTGTCTGACCCGAGCGGCCGGTCCGGACAACCTCTCCCGGTTCGTGGGCATGCTTCCCATGCTCGCGCTGGTCGAGGACCAGGTGGGCGAGGCGTTCCGCCGCGGCGGCGGGGTGCCCTACAGCTCCTACCCCCGCTTCCAGGAGGTCATGGCCGAAGAGAGCGGCGAGGTGGTGGACGCCTCACTCATCGACGCCACCCTGCCCCTGGTGGAGGGTCTCACCGAACGGCTCGCGCTCGGCATCGACGTGGCCGACGTCGGCTGCGGCCGCGGCCACGCCGTGAACGTTATGGGCCGCGCCTATCCCCGGAGCCGGTTCACCGGATACGACTTCTCCGAGGAGGGGGTCACGTTCGCGCGGGGCGAGTCGGACGCGATGCGCCTGGACAACGTGCGGTTCGAGCTGCGCGACGTCGCCGACCTGGGGGTCGAGGAGTCGTTCGACTTCATGACGGCCTTCGACTCCATCCACGACCAGGCCCACCCCGGACAGGTGCTCTCGGGTATCCACCGGGCGCTGCGGCCCGGAGGGAGGTTCCTGATGGTCGACATCAGGTCCTCCAGCAAGCTGCAGGAGAACATGGACCTGCCCTGGGGGACCTTCCTCTACACGGTGTCGCTCATGCACTGCATGACGGTGTCCCTCGCTCTGGACGGTGACGGGCTGGGGACGGCCTGGGGAGAGCAGAAGGCCCTCGCCATGCTCACCGAGGCGGGCTTCGACGAGGTGGAGGTGAAGGGTATCGACACCGACCCGTTCAACAACTACTACGTGTGCACCAAAGACTGAGATCGCCCTGTGGACAACCGCCTCCGGCGCCCGCCCGGGACTTAGGATCGGGCCAGAACCAGTTTCCAGTGCGTCGGAGGTCACCGGTATGCGGGCCAATCAGCTTCCCACCGAGGAGATCAAGCGGGACCCGGCGGCCTTCGCCGACCGGGTCACCGCGGACGGCCGCTTCGACCGGACCGCCGAACCCGGGCGCTACCGGCTGGTCATCAACCGGGCCTGCCCGTGGGCGCACCGGGTGGTGATGACCCGACGGCTCATGGGGCTGGAGGGCGCCGTCTCGCTTGCCGTCACCGACCCGGTCCAGGAGATCATCGAGGGCGACCCGCACTGGGTGTTCACCGAGGAGACCGGTAGTCCCGGGGGCCGGGACCCGGTGCTCGGTATCCACGCGCTGCGCGAGGCCTACCTGGCGCGGGACCCCGGCTACGACGGCGGCGTGAGCGTGCCCGGCCTGGTCGACGTGGCCAGCGGGCACCTGGTCTCCAACGACTACGACCAGCTCAGCGTGGACATGGCCACCGAATGGGACGGCCTGGCCAGGGAGGGTGCCCCGGACCTGTACCCGGCCGCGCTGCGCGAGGAGATCGACGCGGTGAGCGCGCAGGTGTACCAGGACCTCAACAACGGGGTCTACCGCTCCGGCTTCGCACCGGACCAGCGGCGCTACGACCGGGCGGTCACCGGCGTGTTCGAACGGTTGGACGCCCTGGAGGAGCGCCTCACCGATCGCCGCTACCTGGTGGGCGACCACATCACCCTTGCCGACCTGCGGCTCTGGGCGACCCTGGTCCGCTTCGACGCTGCCTACCACGGCCACTTCAAGTGCAACCGCCGGAAACTGATCGAGTACCCCGCGCTGTGGGCCTACGCCCGCGACCTGTTCCAGACCCCGGGTTTCGGCGACACCACCAACCTCGAACACATCCGCGTCCACTACTACCGGGTACACACCGCCATCAACCCGACCGGCATCGTCGCCGTGGGGCCCGAGCCGCGCGGATGGCTCACCGAGCACGGCCGGGAGCGGCTGGGCGGCAGCCCCTTCGGCCAGGGGACCCCGCCCGGCCCGGTCCCGGACGACGAGGCGGTCCCACCTCTGGACGAGCAGGGCTGAACAGCGCTGAGGCGGGTGCCGTAGGGCGGTAGGCGGCGAACACCGGCCAGTTACCGAAGGGGCGGTCAGCGGGGAGGTGTCCGGGCGGGTGTCGGCTCCGGTGTGTCCGGGTCCTGGGCGCGGAGCGCGCCGAGGAGGAGGTCGGGGGACTCCGCCCGGCCGTCGAGGACACGGCTGGTCCGCCGCGTGACCCGCCACCCCTGCGGAGTTCTGCGCAGCTCCCAGCGGTTGGCGGTACCGCGGTGCACCCGGAACCGCCGTTCCGCGGGATCGTGCACGACCATCAGCGAGTAGCAGGCGGCGACGGCCCGGTCCCCGGTCACGGTGACGTGCGGCGGCCCCTGGAAGTGGGCGCAGCCGCCGGAGATCCATTCCCGGTGGCTGGCCGAGCGCACCATGGCCGCGATCTGGTCCCGGCCCTCCATGGGCAGCGTGTCCACGTCGTAGACGCCGCCCTGCTCCCAGAGGTCGGCGACCGCCTCCGCGGTGCCGCTGTCGACGAGCGGCCCGTAGGAGAGGATCAGCCGGGTGATCTCCCGTTCGTCCGCCAGGGTCCGCAGGCCTTCCTCCGCGGCCCGCAGGCGTTCCTCGAGGCGTGACAGGCGCCGGTCGCTGTCGTTCACGGTGCCTCCCCGAAGGCGTAACCGAGACTGTCGCCCAGGGTGCGCAGTGCTTCGAGCTGGGTGACGTAGTGCTCGGCTGACGTGGCCGCCAGGCCCACGCTCGCGATGGTCGCGCCCGCCTTCTCGACGCTGCGCAACGCCCGTCCCACGGCGTCCGGGTCGTCGGCCGGTTCGAGGTTGCGGCCCGCGCCCAGCACGACCTCGAAGCCCGGGGGCAGGTCCGCGGCGGCGAGCATCTCGCCCAGCTTGGTGTGGGAGAGGCCGAACGGGACCCACCCGTCCCCGTGGGCCGCCGCTCGGCGCAGGGAGCGCGGTGTGCGCCCGCCGATCCAGAACGGGACCCTCTCCTGCCGTGCGTGGGGTTCGACCACGAAGTCGGAGAAGTCGTAGTAGGTGCCGTGGTACCGCGGGCTCCGCTGGGAGAGCGACGTGCGCAGCGCGGCGATGGCGTCGTCGGCCCGGGCCCCGCGGTCGTCGAAGGGCGCGCCGAGCAGTTCGAACTCCTCTTTGAGGCTGCCCACGCCGAGACCGAGGGTCAGCCGTCCGCCGCTGACCGCGTCCAGCGTGCCGTAGCGCTTGGCGATCTCCAGCGGGTGGTGGTAGCCGAGCACGAGGACCTGTGTGGCCAGCCGGATCGTCCTCGTGCGTGCCGCGAGGTATCCGAAGGTTGCGAGCGGATCCCAGTAGGTGGATCCCCGCTCCACGGCCACCTCGGTGGGGACGGCCACGTGTTCACTGCACGTGAGGTGGTGGAAGCCGAGCCGGTCCGCGGCCGCCGCGGTGTCGCCGATCTCCTCGATCCCGGCGTGGTGCTCCCACTCCGAGTGTGCGCCCGGTGGCTGGGCCACTACGGGGGTGACGATCCCGATCCGCATCCGGGTCCTCCTCTCTCGCCGTAAGTGAACCGAACTTCAGAACCGTTTCTAGCCCCATCGGGGGCTTGAGGCGGGCGGTGTCCCGATCAGTGGAAGGCGCTGCACTGTGCGAGGACGTACCGACTTCGACCACAAGTCTTCCCTGTGGGCCTGATCACTGTTAGCTTCCATTTTAAGAATTCATTTCAGTTTTGAGGCTGGAGGGTTCATGGCCATGACCCGCACCGCGACGAAGCCCCCGTCGGCCGAACGCCCGGAGCTCCCGGCGTCGATGGTCGAGCGGATGACCCTGATCATGGACGAGTTCATCGGGACGTTCACCCGGCTCACCCTCGAAGACGTCGCGCGCCGCACCCGGCTGCCCCGGTCGACGGCGCACCGGATCCTCGACCAGCTCGTGCGGTTGCGGTGGCTCGACCACACATCTCTCGGTTACGGACTGGGGCAGCGCGCGCTGGGGCTCGGCGGCCCCGACGGGAGCTTCGGCGAGATCCGGGAGGCGGCCGCACCGCTGCTCCACGAGCTCCACATCAGGACGGGGACGGTGGTCCACCTCGGGGTGCTCGACGGGCCGGACGTGTACTACCTGGACAAGGTCGGCGGACGTTTCGCGACGTCGGTCCCCTCCCGGGTGGGCGGCCGGGCCCCGGCCCACTCGACCGCGCTGGGGAAGGCCATGCTGGCGCTGCTCGCACCGGAGCAGGTCGACGCCCGCATCGGCACGGACATCAGCAGGATGACCAACCGGACGATCGGGGAGCTCAGCATCCTGCACCAGGAGCTGAACCGGATCAGGCAGCGCAACGGGCTGGCGTTCGAGCGCGGGGAGTGCTTCCCCGACATCGCCTGTGTCGCCGCGGCCGTCCGGGGACCGGATCGGGCCGTGGCCAGCATCTCCTTGGTCGGTGACGCCCGGACCCCGTTGGAGAAGATCGCCCCACTCGTCGTGGACGCCGCGCGGCAGGTCTCGCGCGGCCTGTTCCCGGCCACGGATGCGCAGCAGGCGGGCCGGTGCAGGTCGGACGCGGGCCAGAGCTGGTCCGCGGAGACCTTGGACCGACTCTTGGAGGTAGGGGAGACCGGCGAGTGGATGTGAAGCTACTCCCAGCGGTCTCCCCAGCCCCACAGGCCCGCGCCGTCCGGCCAGACGGCGTCGTCCCCGTCGAGGCCGAACTCTCCTCGGAAGAACAGCATCGGCCGCTGGTGCGTGACCTGCTCCACCGCCAGCACACGGCCGATGACCACGTCGTGGTCCCCAGCGCCGTGCACGTCGTGGGTCTGGGCGTGCACCCGTAGGAGGACGCCGGGCAGCGCCGGGGCGCCCCAGGGCGACATGTCCCAGTCGAGCCCTTCGAACTTCCTGCCCCTGCTGGACCCGAACCGGGCGCACACGTCGTCCTGCTCCTCGCTGAGCACGTTCACGCAGAACCGGCCCGAAGTGCGCATCCGCGGCCAGGAACGGCTGTGGTGGCCCACGCAGAACAGGACCATCGGCGGTTCCAGGGAGACCGACGCGAAGGACTGGCACGCGAAGCCCACGGGGCCGTCCGCGTCGGCGCCCGTGACCACGGTGACCCCGCTGGCGAACGCGCCGATCGCGCGCCGGTACTCCAGCGGGGTGGGCTCGCTGCGTCCTGCCTGCGAAGCGGGTGCCTCGGGTGCCGCGGCGGACGCGGTTGACACCCGGGACGCGGGTGACGCGGGGGAGGCCGTGAGATCCGGTTCGACTGGCATGGGATTCACCTCGGGTTCTGGGCCGCTGCCGCGGGCTGGGTCCGAACGGAGCACAAACGTAGGACGCTCGGGCGGTGCCGTGGGCGGGTTGATCTCGTTGAGTGGAAGGGAGCCGGCACCCGATCGGACGGACTCCGTTCCCGGCCCTGAAACGCCGTCGGTGCTGGCGGGGATCCCGCTGATCGGGATCGTTCCGCTCACGCGGCCGCGTCCGCACTACGTTCGCCGAAGCTGACATTCCTATCGACCGAGGCGGACGATGACCACGGATCTGAGCTATGAGTCGACACTGCGGGAGCTCCCGACCGACGACGGGGTGCTCCGCTACCACGAGGCAGGTGCGGGGCCGCCCCTGCTCCTGCTGCACGGTTCCGGTCCCGGGGTCACCGGTTGGCGGAATTTCAGGGGGAACCTCGCCGCGTTCGCCGAGCACTTCCGCTGCCTGGTGCTGGAGTTTCCGGGTTTCGGGGTCAGCGACCCCACGGACGCCCACCCCATGGAGGCCGCACCCGAGGCGGTGATCCGCTTCCTCGACGGGCTCGGCCTCGACCGGGTGGACGTGATCGGCAACTCCATGGGCGGGATCGTCGCCGCCCGCGTGGCGATGGGACATCCCCACCGGGTACGCCGACTGGTCACCATCGGCGGCATCGGCAGAAACCTGTTCAGCCCCGGACCGGGCGAGGGCATCAACCTGTTGATGGAGTTCACCGAGCAGCCCACGCGGGAGTCGCTCGTCCGCTGGCTGAACTCCATGGTCCACGACCCGGCCATGGTGACCGAGGAACTCATCGAGGAGCGCTGGCAGCAGGCGACCGACCCGGACACGCTCGCCAGCGCGCGGAAGATGTACGGCAGGGCCGCGTTCGCCGCCCGGAACAAGGCAGCGGCGCGCTCGGACCATCCCCCGTACTGGGCGATGCTGCACAAGGTCAAGGCCAGAACGCTCCTCACCTGGGGGCGTGACGACCGGGTCAGCCCGCTCGACATGGCGCTCCTGCCGATGCGGACCATGCCCAACGCTGAGCTGCACGTCTTCCCCGACTGCGGTCACTGGGTGATGGTCGAGCAGAAGGCCGCCTGGGAGAGCGCGGTCCTGGCCTTCCTGACTGACAAGCACGGGCTGACTGAGAACGACGGGCTCACCGGGAAGGACAGGACATGAGCGCCGAAACGCAGCGGCCCGACGCGGAACGAGTCGAAACCGGCTGGGACGTCGAGCACGACCTCGTCGTCGTGGGCAGCGGCGCGGGCGGTATGGCCGCCGCGCTCACCGCGGCCGCCGACGGCCTCGACGCCCTCGTCGTCGAGAAGGGGTCGAGGTTCGGGGGCAGCACGGGGCTCTCGGGCGGCGGTATCTGGATCCCGAACAACCCGACGCTGCGCGCCAAGGGCCACGACGACAGCCGCGCCTCCGTCCGCCGCTACCTCGACCTCCTGACGGAGGGGCGCGTGCCCGCCGAGCGCCTCGACGCCTACGTCGACCACGGCCCGGCCGTGATGGAGATGCTCGGCCGGAGCAAGTGGATGCGCTTCTTCTGGGTGCGCGGGTACGCCGACTACCACCCCGAGCTCGAAGGCGGCCGCCCCCTGGGCCGCTCCGTCGAGGCCCTACCGTTCGACACCCGCAAGCTCGGGGAGGACGAGCGGTACCAGCACCCCAACAACATGAAGGGCCCGCTCGGCCTGTGGATCACCGCCAAGGACTACCGCGACCTCGCGATGGTCAAGCGGACCTGGCGCGGACGCCGGGCTTCGCTCGTCGCCGCGTGGCGGGTCGCCTCCAACCTGGTCCGCCGGCGCCACATGTCCACCGGGGGGCGCGCCCTCGTCGCGCGCATGCGGATGGCTCTGAAGGACGCGGGCGTGCCTCTGTGGCTGCGCGCCCCGATGACCGACCTGGTCGTCGACGACGCGGGGCGGGTCACCGGTGCCGTGGTCGAGCGGAACGGCGCGCCGGTGCGCGTGCGGGCCCGGCACGGTGTCGTCCTGGCCACGGGCGGGTTCGACCACAACCAGGAGATGCGCGACGCGCACCTGCCGAGTGGCGCGCGGGCGGACTTCAGCATGGGGAGCCGGGACAACACCGGTGACGGGATCCGTGCGGGTGAGCGGATCGGAGCGGCCCTGGAATTCATGGACGACGCCTGGTGGATGCCGGCGGTCCGCCATCCCGCCGGTGCGACCATCCCGCTGGTGTCCGAGCGCTGCATCCCGCCGTCGGTGATCGTCTCGGCGCGGGGGAGGCGCTTCACCAACGAGTCCTCTCCCTACGTGAACTTCGTGCACGACCAGGTCGAGGGCGGGCACGTGCCTGCGTGGTTCGTCATGGACGCCAAGGCGCGGAGCCGGTACCCGTTCGCCCAGATCCTGCCGGGGGCGCCGATCCCGGACGCCTTCTACGAGAAGGGGCTGGTCCACCGCGCGGACAGCATCGCCGGGATCGCGGAGAAGGTCGGTCTGCCCGCCGATGCGCTGTCGGAGACGGTCGACCGGTTCAACGGTTTCGCGCGTACGGGCAAGGACGAGGACTTCGGCCGCGGTGACAGCGCCTACGACCGCTACTACGGCGACCCCACGCTGAAGAACCCCAACATGGACGCCATCGACCGGGCACCCTATTACGCGGTCCGGATCGAGGTCGGTGACCTCGGAACCAAGGGCGGCCTGGCGGCCGACGAGCACGGCCGGGTCCTGCGCGCGGACGGCACGGTGATCGAGGGCGTCTACGCCACCGGGAACACGTCGTCGGCGGTGATGGGCAACGAGTACGCGGGGCCCGGGGCGACCATCGGTCCCGCCCTCGTCTTCGGATACCTCGCCGCCAGGCACGCCGCGGGCACGCGTTCCGGCGCAGCCCGAGGCGCCGACCAAGGCCGGGGTGCCGGCTCCGCCTCCGCCCAGGACACCGGAGCCGACCAGCGATCCGCCCGTACACGGCCCTGAGGAAGAGGGGGAGAGCCAATGACGCAGCCGGGAGCGCTCAAGGTGCGCGTGGTCGAGGTCGTTCGGGAGACCGCGGAGGCGCACTCGCTGGTACTCGAGCCCGCCGAGGGGGACCGGTTCAGCTACCTTCCCGGCCAGTTCCTCACCGTGCGGATACCGGCCGCCGAGGGTGACGGGTACGGAGCGGGCGAGGGGGACGGGGGAGCGGCAGCGCGCTGCTACTCGCTGGCCAGCTCCCCGCTGTGCGGGGAACCGCCCAAGGTGACGGTCAAGCGCACCGAGGGCGGCTACGGTTCCAACTGGATCTGCGACAACGTCAGCGAGGGCGACGTCCTCGAGGTGTTGCGGCCCTCCGGCACCTTCACACCGGACAGCCTGCACGGGGACCTGCTGCTCTTCGCCGGGGGCAGCGGCATCACGCCGATCATGTCTATCCTCAAGTCCTTCCTTCACGCGGGGTCGGGCGAGGTCACGCTGGCGTACGCCAACCGGGACGAGGCGTCGGTGATCTTCCGCGACGAGCTCACCGGGCTGGCCCAGGAGTACGGGGACCGGCTGACCGTCGTCCACTGGCTGGAATCCCTCCAGGGCCGCCCCACCGCGGCCGCGGTCCGGACCCTGGCCCGCCAGCACACGGACCGGCAGGCGTTCGTCTGCGGACCTGAACGGTTCATGGCCTTCCTCGACGAGGAGCTCACCGGCCTGGGGATGCCCCCCGGACACGTCCACGTGGAGCGGTTCTTCTCCCTCACCGCCGATCCCTTCGCCGGGCCCGCCGAACCCGTCGACAGCTCGGGTCCGACCAGCACGGTCGAGGTCGAGCTCGACGGACAGGAGCAGACCCTGTCCTGGCCGCGCAGGAGCCGCCTGCTCGACGTCCTCCTGGACGCCGGGCTGGACGCGCCCTACTCGTGCCGGGAGGGCGCGTGCAGTGCGTGCGCCTGCGTGGTCCTGGACGGCGAGGTCGAGATGGAGCGCAACGAGGTCCTCGACCAGCAGGACCTCGCCGATGGCATCGTCCTCGCGTGCCAGGCCGTCCCGGTCAGCGACCGCCTCCGGATCACCTACGACGGCTGAGAACGCCCCCGCTGAGGGCGGCTCCCACTGACCGGGAGACGGGGTCCCCCGCCCGGGGCGCCCCTGACAACTTGAGCCGTGGGCCCGACGGGGCCGAGCACGGTTCGACCGACCAGGAGGCATTGGATGCTGGAACCGGAACAGCGGGTGTCCGCCGCGGACCTGCTGTGGGCGGCGGAACGGGACCGGGACCCGACCGCACCGCTGACCAACACCTACCCGGGTATCGACGTGGTCGACGCCTACGAGATCCAGCTGCACAACATCCGGCGGCGCACCGGCGCCGGTGAGCGGGTCATCGGCCACAAGGTCGGCCTCTCCTCACCGGTCATGCAGCAGATGATGGGCGTCGACGAGCCCGACTACGGCCACCTGCTCGACACCATGGCTCTCTCGGAAGGTACCCCCGTCGCGGCCGGCGACTACTGCTTCCCGCGCATCGAGGTGGAGATCGGTTACGTGCTCGGCTCCGGCCTGCCGGGCGCCGGGTGCACCGAGGAGGACGTGCTGGCCGCCACGGAGTACGTGGTGCCCGCCATCGAGCTCATCGACAGCCGGATCAGGGACTGGGAGATCGGGCTGGTCGACACGGTCGCCGACAACGCCTCCTCCGCCGGGGTGCTTCTCGGCACCGACCGGCTGCCGCCCCGCGAGCGGGACGTGGCCGACATCGGAGCGGTCCTGTACCGCGACGGCGTCGAGACGGCCAGCGGCAGCACCGAGGCGGTACTCGGCGATCCGACCAGGGCCGTTGCCTGGCTGGCCCGCAAAGTCGCTGGCTTCGGGGTGAAGCTCGAGGTCGGCCACGTCATCCTCCCCGGCTCCTGTACGCGGGCCGTGGACGTGCGGCCCGGCGAGACCTTCCGCGCCGAGTTCTCCGGGCTCGGTGCCGTTTCCGTCCGATTCGAATGAGGTGCAGACCATGACCAAGGTGCCCGCCGCCATCATCGGCTCGGGGAACATCGGAACCGACCTGATGTACAAGCTGCTCAGATCCGAGCTGGTCGAGCCGCGCTGGATGATCGGGGCCGACTCGGAGAGCCCGGGCCTCAAACGCGCCGAGTCCGAAGGGCTCACCACGTCCGCGGAGGGCGCTGACTGGCTCCTCGGCCGGAGCGAGCGCCCCGGGCTCGTCTTCGAGGCGACCTCCGCCTCGGTCCACCGGGCGAACGCGCCCAAGTACGAGGCGCTCGGCATCCCCGCCGTCGACCTCACCCCGGCGGCGATCGGTCCCGCGGTCGTGCCCGCGGTCAACCACGGTGAGCACCGCGACAGCACCAACGTCAGCCTCATCACCTGCGGCGGCCAGGCCACCATCCCGATGGTCCACGCGGTCTCCCGGGTCACCGACGTCGCCTACGCCGAGATCGTCGCGAGCGTCGCCTCCCCCTCGGCGGGCCCTGGGACCAGGGCCAACATCGACGAGTTCACCATCGCCACGAGCCGGGGCCTGGAGCGGATCGGCGGGGCCCGCGAAGGCAAGGCGATCATCATCCTCAACCCCGCCGAGCCGCCCATGCTCATGCGGGACACGGTCTTCTGCGCCATCCCGCCCGACGCCGACCACACGGCGATCACGCAGTCGATCGACGAGATCGTCGCGACCGTCGCCGCCTACGTGCCCGGGTACCGGCTGCGCGCGCGGCCCCAGTTCGACGAACCCTCAGCCGTGAGCGGGGGCCACGCCCGGGTCGCGATCTTCCTGGAGGTGGAGGGCGCGGGCGACTTCCTGCCCGCCTACGCCGGGAACCTCGACATCATGACCGCCGCTGCGACCGAGGTCGGCGAGGGGTTCGCGCGGCGCGCCGGCTCCGCGCGCACCTCCGCCTAGTTATAAGGAGAACCCCGCCATGCCTGACAGCGTGGACATGCCCTACAGCGCGGAACTGGACATCCGGGTCACCGACTCCTCGCTCCGGGACGGCTCGCACGCCAAACAGCACCAGTTCACCACCGACCACGTGCGTTCGGTCGTCGCGGCCCTCGACGGCGCGGGCGTGCCGGTCATCGAGGTGACGCACGGAGACGGCCTGGGCGGCTCCTCGTTCAACTACGGGTTCAGCCACACCCCCGAACAGGACCTCATCCGGGCCGCGGCCGAGACCGCGGAGCGGGCCAGGATCGCCTTCCTCATGCTCCCCGGGCTCGGTGTCAAGGACGACATCCGCGCGTCCGCCGACAACGGTGCGAGCGTGTGCCGTATCGCCACGCACTGCACCGAGGCCGACATCGCCGTGCAGCACTTCGGTCTGGCCCGGGAGCTGGGCCTGGAGACCGTCGGGTTCCTGATGATGGCGCACAGCCAGCCTCCGGAAGCGCTCGCGAAACAGGCACGGGTCATGGCCGACGCCGGATGCCAGTGCGTGTACGTCGTCGACTCCGCCGGTGCCCTGGTCCTGGAGCAGACAAGCGACCGGGTCGGCGCGATGGTCGCCGAACTCGGCGACGACGCCCAGGTCGGTTTCCACGGCCACGAGAACCTCGGCTTGGGGGTGGCCAACTCCGTGCTCGCGGTGCGGGCGGGGGCCACCCAGATCGACGGGTCCACCCGCAGGTTCGGCGCCGGTGCCGGGAACACGCCCGTCGAGGCGTTCACCGTGGTCGCGGAGAAGCTCGGCCTGCGGACCGGGATCGACACACTCAAGATCATCGACGCCGCGGAGGAGGTCGTGCGGCCGGTCATGGACGGTGAGTGCCTGCTCGACCGGCCCTCGCTGACCATGGGCTACGCGGGCGTCTACTCCAGTTTCCTCAAGCACGCGGACCGCCAGGCGGAGCGGTACGGGGTCCCCGCTGCCCAGATCCTCCTCGAGGCCGGGCGGCGCGGGCTCGTCGGAGGCCAGGAGGACCAGCTCATCGAGATCGCGATCGCCCTCCAGGAGAAACGAGGTTCGCTGTGACCAACCAGGTAATCGAGACGGTGACCAGCCGCGCCGAAGAGATCAGCGGGGCCGGGCCGTCGAACGAGAAGCTCGGCAGGCTGGACGACCGCGCGGCCGCGGTCCTGCGCGAGACGGGTGCCATCCGCATGCTGCAACCCGCCGCCTACGGCGGGCACGAACTCCACCCTCGCGAGTTCGCCGAGACGGTCATGAAGATAGCGAGCCTCGACGGCTCGACCGGTTGGGTCGCCGGTGTCGTGGGCGTGCATCCGTGGGAGATGGCGTTCGCCGACCCCAAGGTCCAGGAGGAGGTCTGGGGGGAGGACCGGAACACCTGGATCGCCTCCCCGTACGCGCCGATGGGGGTGGCCCGCCCGGTCGAGGGCGGTTACGTCCTCAACGGCCACTGGCAGTTCTCGTCCGGTACCGACCACTGCGACTGGATCTTCCTCGGCGGCTTCGTCGGGGACGACAAGGGGGAGGCGCTCCGCCCGCCGAAGTCGGTGCACCTGATCCTGCCGCGCTCCGACTACGAGATCGTCGCCGACTCCTGGGACGTGGCCGGACTGCGCGGGACCGGGAGCAAGGACATCATCGTCCGGGACGCGTTCGTTCCCGAGTACCGGACCATCCCCTACGAGAAGGTGGTCGAGGGGAGGGCCCCGAAGGAGGCGGGTCTGACCAACCCGCTGTACCACGTGCCGTTCTCCTGCATGTTTCCCCTGGGCATCACCTCCGCGCTCATCGGGATGGCCGAGGGTGCGCTCGCCCACCACCTCGCCTACCAGCAGGGCCGTGTTCAGGTCACCGGGACCAGGATCAAGGACGACCCCTACGTGCTGTCCGCGATCGGGGAGGCGACGGCCGAGATCGAGGCCTCCCGGATCGCGCTGCTCGACAACGCCTCGCGGCTGTACGACGCCGTCGCCGCCGGCCGCGAGGTGACGTTCGCCGAGCGGGCGGCCAACCGCCGCACCCAGGTCCGGGCCGCGTGGCGGGCGGTCGGAGCAGTGGACGCGATCGTGGCCCGCTCCGGCGGCAACGCGATGCGCATGGACAACCCCATCCAGCGGTTCTGGCGCGACGTCCACACGGGCCAGGCGCACGCCATCCACGTCCCGGGCGCCGTGTACCACGCGTCCGCCCTGACGGACCTGGACATCGAGCCCCCCGCGGGCCCGATGCGCTCGATGATCTGACCCGCCCGGCACACGTGAAACACACGGAAAGCAAAGGAGTGGATGCACGATGACGCAGATCCGCGGCCTCGGCTACCTCAAGGTCCAGACACGGGACCTGGGACGGTGGCGCGAGCTCTTGGTGGACGCGCTGGGCTTCGCGGAGGGGAAGGGGCCGGACCCGGAAGGCCTCTACCTCCGGATGGACGAGCGGGAGCACCGGCTGGCCGTGCTGCCCGGTGACACCGACCGCGTCCTCGCGGTGGGCTGGGAGGTCCGCGACCAGTTCGCGCTCGCGGCGGTGGGCCGCGCGGTCGAGGCGTCCAGCACGCCGGTCAAGGTACTCTCCGACGAGGAGGCCGCCGAGCGGGGCGCCGAACAGGTGCTGGCCTTCGACGACCCCGCGGGCACGCCCGTGGAGGTCTTCCACACCCCGGTACTCGACCACAGCCCCGTGATCACCGGCTACGGGCAGGAGTTCGTCACGGGCGCCCAGGGGATGGGGCACGTGGTGCTCCCGACCACCAGCCCGGACGAGACGGTCTCCTTCTACACGGAGGTGCTCGGCTTCCTGCCGCGCGGGTCCGTCCGGATCGGCGACAAGAAGGCGTCGGCCCCGCGGGTCCGCTTCATGGGCGTCAACCAGCGCCACCACAGCCTCGCGGTCTGCCCCGCGCCGCACGGCGAGCCCCCGGGCCTGGTGCACCTCATGGTGGAGGTCGACATCCTCGACGCCGTCGGCCGCGCCCTGGACCGGGTGAACGAGCTCGGCTTCTCCGTCTCCTCCACGCTGGGCCGGCACACGAACGACAAGATGGTGTCGTTCTACGTGCGCGGTCCGGGCGGTTGGGACCTGGAGTACGGCACCGAGGGCATGCTCGTCGACGAGACCGGCTACACGTCGGAGGAGATCACCGCCGACAGCTATTGGGGCCACGACTGGTCCGGGTCCGAGCCGCTCGCGGCCTTCAGCCCTCCGGCATGAGTACGGCTCCGGTCGAGCCCGTCCCGGCCGGTTCGCTCAGCGGGTTCGACCACGAGTGCGGCGTGCTCGTGGTCGGGTTCGGCTGTGCGGGGGCCGCGGCGGCGTTCGAGGCGGCGGAAGCCGGAGCGGACGTGCTCGTTCTCGACGGTGCGGGCGGCCCCGGCGGGGCCTCGGCCCTGTCCGGCGGGGAGCTCTACCTCGGCGGCGGCACCCCGGTGCAGCGGGCCTGCGGTTTCGAGGACACGGCGGACGACATGTTCTCCTACCTCGAGGCCGCTCTCGGCCCGCACCCCGACCGGGAGAAGCTGCGCCTGTACTGCGACGGGAGCACCGAACACTTCCAGTGGTTCCGTGACCGGGGACTGGCCTTCAACGACAGCCTCTACGACGCGCCCAGCTGGATGCCGCCCACGCAGGACGGGCTGATGTGGTTGGGCGAGAACGCCTGGCCCTACGACGTCCTCGCCCGTCCGGTGCCGCGCGGGCACCGGCCGTCCGCCGAGTCCTTCGGCGGCTGGCTGATCATGGACAAGCTGGTGGCGGCGGCCACCGCGGCCGGGGCCGCCGCGCACTCCGACACCCGGGTCACGAACCTGGTGGTCGACGGCGAACGGGTGTCGGGCGTGGTGGCGCGCAGGTACGGCGAACGGCTGACCTACCGGGCACGGCAGGCGGTGGTCCTCACCACCGGGGGCTTCGTCGACTCCGAGGAGATGCTCGAACAGCACGCCCCCGTGCTCCTGGGCCACGGCAAGGTCAGCGCGGGCCTCGACGACGGCTCCGGGATCAGGATGGCGACGGCGGTCGGCGCCGCGACCCGGCGCATGGCCTCGGTCCAGATCGCGCTGCAGGTCCTGCCCGCGCTCATCGCCCGCGGGATGCTGGTGAACGGCCTCGGGCGGCGGTTCCTCAACGAGGACGTCTACCCAGGGCTGATCAGTACCGAGGCGGTCCGCAACCAGCCGGGGCCGTACTGGGCCGTCATCGATCAGGAGGGCTACGAGGACATACCCGAACGCGACCTGTGGGGTGTGCGGCCCCGTTTCGTCGAGGGGAGCCTCGCCGATCTGGAGCAGTCGCTCGGCATCCCGGCGGGGGAGCTGGAGGCGACGGTGGCCGCCTACAACCGCCACGCGGAGCGGGGCGAGGACCCCTGTTTCCACAAGGGCCGCGCCTGGCTGCGGCCGCTCAAGGCACCCTTCGCGGCGGTCGACACCCGGGCCGGATTCGCCGCGGGCGGCCGGGGGGAACCCGGTGCGGGGACGGGGGCCGCGGGCTTCACCCTGGGCGGCCTGCGGACCACCGTCGACGGACAGGTGCTGCACGTGTCCGGCCGGGCGGTACCGGGCCTGTTCGCCGCGGGCCGGGCCAGCTCCGGGATGCACGGCGAGGGTTACGTCAGCGGCACGTCTTTGGGGGACGGCACCTTCTTCGGCCGCAGGGCCGGACGGTCCGCCGCCACTGAGGACGACGAGCGCACCGGTTGACGGTGTGCCGTTAAGGAGGGCCGCCCAACGGGCGGCCCTCCTTCCGTACGCCTCTGGCTGCCCGGGCTAGGAGCCGGGCTTCCGGTCGAGCAGGCGCTTGGTCGCCTCGTGTGCCTTGGCGATCAGCCGGTCGCGCGGGAAGCCGCTGCGCTTCTCCGCCGTTTCCCGGTTCCCGCCCACGACCAAGACGGGCCCCTCGGTCAGGTGGGCCAGGCCCTCGCGGGCCACGTCCTCGGGCTCGGCCACGTTGAGCCCGGGCAGGTCCATTCGCAGCCCCGCCCGCTCCATGGCGGGCGTCCGCGTGACGCCGAGGACCAGCTCGAGCACGTGCACGTCGAACTCCTTGAGCTCCAGCCACAGGCCCTCGGCGAAGATACGGCCGAAGGCCTTGGCCGCGGAGTAGACGCTCATGTGCGCCTGGCCCATGTAGCCCGCGAGCGAACCCACCAGCAGGATCCCGCCGCGGCGGCGCTCCTTCATCCGGGCGCCGAAGTGCTGGGAGAGGGCGAGCTGGCAGGTGATGTTGAGGTCGATGACGCCCTGGAAGCCCTCCAGGTCACCGGAGACGAACTCGTGCCCGTAGCTGTTGGCCCCCGCGTTGAAGACCAGCAGGCCCACCTCGAGGTCGTCGGTCACCTCCCGGACGGCCTTGAGGGCGTCCGGTGACATGAGGTCCTGCTGCAGCGTGCGGACCTGTACCCCGCGCGTGCGCACCTGTTCGGCCACCTCTTCCAGGGGGCCGGGCTTGCGGGCGATGAGCACCAGGTTCACCCCGGCGTCGGCGAGCTGGTGGGCGAACGAGGCGCCCACGCCCTCGGAACCGCCCGCGATCACGGCCCAGGGGCCGTACACGTCCTTGTCGATCATCCGTCGACCACCTCGACCTCGCCGTTGAGCGCCGCTTCCCGTACCGAGTCGCGCAGTGCCAGGCAGGCCTCGAAGCGTCCGTCACCGGCTGGGGCGGCGGCGCGCCGTTCGTGGCACGCGGACACGGCTTCGGCGTCCCACTGGATGCTGGTCTGATGCCAGCTGGACTTGCGCACCTGGACGGCTGCGGCGCACCGCTGGCAGCGCAGGGGCCGCATCGGGGCGCCGTCCACCAAGCGTTCGTCGGTCCGTGCCATCAGTGGGACCCGTCCTTCCCGGCCTTGCGGGCGAGGTTCGCCGCGACCTCCTTCTGCCAGGCCTCCACCGGCCGGGTGGTGTCGAGCTCGTACTCGAAGCGGTCGACCATCGCGGGGGTCACGTCTGCGGCGTCGACGTAGAACTGCTCGTACCACCGGCGCAGCTGGTAGACGGCCCCGTCCTCCTCGCACAGGAGCGGGTTGTCGATCCGGGCCTTGTTCTTCCAGATCTCGATGTCCTGCTCGAAGCCCTTGGCGATGTACTCGGCCATCTTCGCGGCGGTCCGGTCCGCCGCGGCGCCCGGCAGTTCCTCGTGGCGCTGCACGATCACGCCGTACTGCAGGACGAAGCGGTTCTCGTCGATCGGGTAGTGGCAGTTGATCAGGACCGACTCGATGTCCATGCCCTCGTAGTGGTAGGTCAGGTCGTCGATCATGAAGGAGGGGCCGTGGTAGGAGGCCACGGAGGTGTTGCCGAGCATCGTGCGCTCGCCCTTCTTGGCGGGCGGGCGCACGTCCTCCCTGCCGACGCCGTTCTGGTACTGGGTGGCGACGTGCCCCTCGAAGACGTTCTTGAAGTACGTGGGGAAGGAGTAGTGCACGTAGAAGAAGTGCGCCATGTCGACCACGTTGTCGACGACTTCGCGGCAGTTGGCGTCGACGACCAGTTCGCTCCAGACCCAGTCGGTCCAGTCGTCGCGCTCGGCGCCCTCGATCCGGGGGATCGCGACCTGCTCCGGTGGCGGGTTCCCCTCGGGGTCGTTCCAGATGAACAGCAGCCCGTCCTGGTCCAGGGTGGTCCAGGCGCTGGTCCGGGCGCGCAGCGGGACCCGCCGGGAGTAGGGGATCTGCTTGCACCGCCCGTCGCCGCCCCAGCGCCAGTCGTGGAAGGGGCAGGCGATCTCGTTCCCCTTGACGGTGCCCTGTGACAGGTTGCCGCCCATGTGTCGGCAGAAGGCGTCCAGCACGTTGGTCGTACCGTCACTGCCCTGGAAGACCACGAGTTCGCGGCCGAAGGCCCGGATCTGGTGGGGCTTGCCGTCCTTGAAGCGCTCGGAGAGGCCCAGGCAGTGCCATCCGCGGGCGAACCGCGTCGGAGGCGCCTCCGCCTCGATGGTACGGACTCCGTCCTGGTCGGACCGCGTCGCCGTCATGTCGCTCCCATCCCTTGAGTGCAGCGGGTACCTCGGACTCGCAAAGTAGGCCGGTGCCGTGCCACCGCGCGGACGGGGTCCCGGTGGTCGGGATAACTTCCTCGCGGTCGGCCGGGGAGCCCCACCATCGGTGTGAGCACCCGATTCGACGAGTGGGACCCGGAGGGGCACGAACATGAGCGATTCCGTCCTGGATGCGGTGGAGGCGCTGCTGCCGGGCATCGACGAGCGGGCCCGGGCCACGGACGACAGCCGCGGAGTCTCGAAGGAGACCGTGCGGGAGCTCGCTGACGCCGGTGTCTTCCGGATGCTGCAACCCGCGCGGTTCGGTGGCGCCGAAGGCGACCCGGTGGAGTTCTTCCGGGCGGTCAGGCTCATCTCCGGGGTCTGCGGTTCGACCGGATGGGTGGCCTCGGTGCTGGGCGTGCACCCCTGGCAGCTGGGCCTGTTCTCGGAGGCCACGCAGCGGGAGGTCTGGTATGAGGATTCCGACGTCCTGCTCGCCTCCTCGTACGCGCCGGTGGGGCGGCTGACCCCGGTCGAGGGCGGCTTCGAGCTGAGCGGCCGGTGGGGTTTCTCCTCCGGCTGCGAGCACGCCTCGTGGGTGCTCCTCGGTGGCCTGGTCGTGGGGGACGGCGGCAGGCCCAAGGACTTCGTGACCGTGCTCGTCCCCCGGAAGGACTGCCGGATCGAGGACGTGTGGGACCCGCCCGGCCTGCGCGGTACCGCGAGCAACGACATCACCGTCGACCGCGCGTTCGTGCCGGGACACCGGACCATGCGCAACTACGAGCAGGCCCAACTGCGCGGCCCGGGTCAGGAGGTCAACACCGGGCCGCTGTACCGGATCCCGTTCGCGGCGGTCTTCACGTCCGCCGTCACTGCCCCGGTGGTCGGCGCCGCGGCGGGCTGCCACAGGGCCTTCGTGCGGACGATGCGCGACCGGGTCCGGCTCAGCCTCGGCGGGGGCCGCTTCGCCGAGGACCCCTTCGCTCAGGTCGCGGTGGCCCGCTCGGCCTCGGAGATCGACGCGGCGGTCCTCCAGACGGAGCGCAACCTGAGCGAGGTCTACGACCACGCCGTCGGAGGCAGGCGGATCCCGATGGAGCTGCGGCTCCGGAGCCGCCGGGACCAGGTGCGGGCCACGGAGCGCGCGCTGGAGGCGATCGACCTGCTGTTCAAGAGCGCTGGCGGGAACTCCCTGGTCCGGGGCAACCTCATCGAGCGCGCCTGGCGCGACGCGCACTCCGGCAGCCTGCACGTGGCCAACGACGCCGAGCGGACGCTGGCGCTGTACGGGAAGGGCGCCTTCGGCCTGCCGGTGGAGGACAACCTCGTCTGACCTGCCAGAACCTCATCGCTGCGGCCATGGCGTAGGAAGCCTTCTCCGCGAATTCCGGCTCCACCGGCCGCTCGGTCCTGCTCACTGGGACGCACACCGTCCACCGGTGGGCACGCGATTTAACCTGCGGTGCCGTCCCAGACGACCGGATGCAAGGGGTCTCATGTCCTTCCCATCGAACCAGTTGGAGTCCGCCTCCTCCGCGTTCGGGCTCTTCAGCCCCGAACAGGCCCGGAACATGTTCTCGCGGGCTCACGGCTCGGGCTTCGAGCCCACCGTGATCGAGGCGGCACCCCGGACTCACTACATCCAGCCCGGCATGGTGAACGTCGCCCTCTTCGAGACCGATGAGGGCCTACTCCTCGTCGATTCCGGCTGTGCCGGGGACGGCCCCGCCCTGCTCGAGTCCGTCCGCGCGATAAGCGACAAGCCCCTGCACACCATCGTCTACACCCATGGCCACAGCGACCACGCCTTCGGCGCCTGGGCCTTCCTCGGAGCGGGCGAGACGCCGGAGATCATTGCTCATCAGAACCTCATCGGGCATTTCGAGCGCTACATGCTCACCCATGGGCTCAACGCCCGCATCAACGGCCAGACCGGCGATCACGACGGACCGGCCTGGGCGGGTGAGTCCGCGACCGATTTCGACTGGCCGACCCGGACCTTCGCCGGAGACCGGCTGGACCTGACGATCGGCGGCGAGAGATTCGAGCTGCACCACGCCAAGGGCGAAACCGACGATGCCGTCTGGGTGTGGGCACCTGAACGCGGCGTCATCGCCGCCGGGGACCTGGTGACGGGGTACTTCCCCAACGCCGGCAACCCCAAGAAGGTGCAGCGCTGGGCCAGTGAATGGGCTGACGCCGCCGACGCAATGGCGGCCCTCGCACCGGTGGCCATCATCCCCGGCCACGGTCGACTGGTCACCGGCAGGGAGGCGATCCGCGACGAGCTGACCACGATGGCGGCGGCGCTGCGGCACATCGTCGACCACGCGGTCCGCGGACTCAACGCGGGGGAGCTCCCTGATCACATCGTGGAGAGCCTCGAGCTGCCGGCCGAACTCGCCAGCCATCCCCGCCTACCGACCGTCTACGACCGGCCGGAGTTCGTCTGCCGCAACGTAATCCGCCGCTACGGCGGCTGGTGGGACGGCTATCCGGCACACCTGCTGCCGGCGAGGCAAGAGCAGCAAGCGTCCGAGATCGCCGCGCTCGCCGGCGGGGTGGACGTGCTCGTCAACCGTGCGCGGCAGCTTGCCGGGACCGACCTGCGCTTGGCCTGCCATATCGCCGAGTGGGCCTTCTTGTCCCATCCCGACGACCCGGGCGCCCAGGACTGCTACGCCGAGCTCTTCGAGAAACGAGCCTCGATGGAGGTCTCACTGATGACCCAGGTCAACCTTCGCGTGGCCAAGGGGTGGGCCCGCAACGCCCGTCGCCGGGCCGACGGCGCTCAGAACGGAACGCGATGAGTGGCGGCGAGCCCAACGGTGGCGGCCGACCGAACGCCGTGGTGATCCTGCTCGACGACGTCGGGTTCGGCGCGGCGTCGACCTTCGGCGGTCCGATTGCCACGCCGACGCTGGAGGGCCTCGCGGAAACCGGGCTGCGCTACAACCGCTTCCACACGACGGCCATCTGCTCGCCTACCCGTGCTTCGCTGCTGACCGGGCGCGACGCCCACCTCACCGGAGTTGGCACCGTGCTCAACTCCGCATTCGATCATCCCGCTTACCGCGGCGTACTCCGCGACGACACCGCCAGCGTCGCGCGAATGCTGCAGCTCGCCGGATACGCGACGGCCTGCGTGGGCAAATGGCACCTCACTCCGACGTGGGAGTCCTCTCAGGCCGGTCCGTTCGACCGCTGGCCCACGGGGCAGGGCTTCGACCGGTTCTACGGCTTCCTCGGCGGAGAGACACACCAGTTCCAGCCCACCCTGTACGAGGGCACGACACCGATCGAACGTCCCGAGGGCGACGACTACCACCTCACCGAGGACCTCGTGGACCGCGCCGTGGACTGGATCCGGATGCAGCGTTCGATGACCCCCGACACGCCGTATTTCCTCTACCTCGCTCCGGGCGCGACGCACGCCCCCTTGCACGTGCCCGAGGCGTGGAGCCGCCGTTACGCCGGTGCCTTCGACGTCGGCTGGGACGCGATGCGCGAACAGATCCACGCGCGCCAGCAGGAACTAGGGGTTGCCCCGGGCGGAACCGGTCTGACCCCGCGACCCGAGGAGATCCCCGCCTGGGATGCGCTTAACGCCGACGAACAGCGGGTCGCGGCTCGGCTGATGGAGGTCTACGCGGGGTTCCTCGAACACACCGATGCCCACCTGGGCCGACTCGTCGCAGCCTTGAAGGAGAACGGGGACTTCGACAACACCCTGCTGTGTTATGTCGTGGGCGACAACGGCAGCAGCGCCGAGGGTGGACCGCCGGGCAGCATCAACTACATGGGTGCGCTGCAGGGCATGCAGGAGACGCTCGAAACCCAACTCGAAGGGCTGGACCGGATCGGCGGTCCACTGAGCTACGCGCAGTACCCGGCCGGTTGGGCCTGGGCGATGACGGCTCCCTTCCAGTGGATGAAGCAGATCGCCTCCCACCTCGGCGGCACGCGCAACCCGATGGTGGTGTCCTGGCCGGACCGGATCACCGACCAGGGCGGCCTACGGTCACAGTTCGCGCACACCAACGACCTGGCGCCGACGATCCTGGAGGCGGCCGGCGTTCCCATGCCCGACGCCGTCGACGGCACGCGGCAGCTACCCATGGACGGAACGAGCCTGATCTACTCGTTCGGAGACGCCGGAGCCCGCGAGCGCCACGACACCCAACTCTTCGAGGTCAACGGCCACCGCTCCATCTATCATCGCGGCTGGCTTGCGTCGGCCCACCACGGCGGCGTCCCATGGACCGTCGGTCGGCCCGGGACGGCCAGGGCGTTCGAGGATGACACTTGGGAGCTCTACGACCTGCGCGCGGACTTCAGCCAGTCTCAGGACCTGGCCACCGACCATCCCGAGCGCCTCGACGAGCTTCGCGCACTCTTCGACCGGGAGGCGGACCGAGTCGGGATCCGGCCCCTGGTCGATGCCCGGGTGTCACGGACCAAGCTGCCGAACCTCACCGAGGGGCGCACGAGCTTCACCTTCCACGCCGGTGTCGTCGGCGTTCCGGAGAGCAACGCGCCGCGGATGCTCGGGCGCTCGTGGCACCTGCGTGCGGTACTCGACGTCGATCCGGCGCCCATGCGCGGGGTGATCGCCACGATGGGCGGGCAGGCCGGGGGCTGGTCGCTGTGGTGCGACACCGAAGGCCGCGTGCGGCTGACCTATCGCAGTTTCGAGGCCGACTCGGTGGATCTTGTTGGACCCGCGCTACCGGACGGACGCCGTCAGGTGGAAGTGACCCACCGCTACGACGGCGGCGGCAGGGGCCGCGGTGCCGAGCTGGTGCTCGTGTGCGACGGGGCCGAGGCCGCTCGCGGCCGGGTCAGCGTCACGCCGCCCGCGGTCTTCTCCATCGACGAGACCTTCGACATCGGGCTGACGACCGGGTCCCCTGTGGGCGACTACCCGGTTTCCTGGCCGCTGCGCGGCGGCGGCATCCACCGCGTCGACATCGAGCTGGACGGCTGACGACGGGATGGACGCCGACGAGCAGCGCCCCTGTTGTGCTCCTCCGCGCACGTCGTCGGCACCGCGCCTTCGGCCCGGGCACGCGCGGGGTACAGCACCGGACAGTGATGAGCTGGTGGCGGTGCCCGCTGGCCGGTTCCGGCAAGGTGATGCGTTCGGCGAGGGTTACCCGGCCGACGGAGAGGTACCCGTCCACGAGGTGGAGCTGTCCGCCTTCCGGATGTTGGCCGTGACAGTGACGAACGCTCGGTTCGCCGAGTTCGTGACCGCCACCGGTTACCAGACCGACGCCGAACGGTTCGGCAGTTCTGCGGTGCCTGCGGGTGCTCGGAGCTGCCCGGACTCCGACGTACTCGGCGCCGTCGACGCGGCGCCGTGGTGGCTCGACGTGCGCGGAGCGCATTGGCGCCGCCCGTACGGGCGCTGGTCCGACGCCGAGGCGCTGTCGGAGCATCCCGTCGTCCAGGTCTCGTGGTGGGACGCCACAGCCTACGCACGCTGGGCCGGGGGCAGATTGCCGAGCGAAGCCGAATGGGAGTGCGCCGCCCGCGGCGGGCTGGAGGCCCAGCGCTATCCGTGGGGTGGCGAGCTGCTCGACGGCGGCCAGTGGTGCTGCAACATCTGGCAGGGTGACTTCCCCGTAGAGAACACGGGCGACGACGGCCACCTGCTCACCGCCCCTGTGCGCTCCTACCATCCCAACGGCTACGGTCTGTGGCAGCCGGTAGGAAATGTCTGGGAATGGTGCGCCGACTGGTTCGCGGCGGACTACTACGCCACGCTCGCCGGACGGCCCTCCCGCGCGGTCGACCCGGTCGGTCCCGAACGGGGTGACCGGCGGGTGCTGCGCGGCGGCTCGTACCTGTGCCACCCGTTCTACTGCCACCGCTACCGGGTGGCGGCCAGGTCGTCGAACACCCCGGAGTCCACGTCCGCCAACGTCGGCTTTCGGTGGGTCGCCGATGTCCGCTCCCCGTGGGCGGACAGTCTGCCGACCGGCGTGTGACCCGCTGCAGCCCCGGTCGGGAACAGCGCCGCTGCTGACTCGCGACGACGCGATCACACGTCAACCCGGACGCGGACCGGCTCCGGAGCCGGTCCGCGTCCGAAACGGTCACTCCTCCGGCATCACTCCCCCCACGCTTCACCGAAGAGGATGTTCGACTCGGAGGTGGGCACCACGCCGCCGACATCGTCGTTCCAAGCGGTGAACATCCCACCGCTCGCCAGGGTTATGCCGGGCGCATCCGTGGACCAGAGGTCCTCAAGGCGCTCCACCACTTCCGTGGCATCCGTGGGATCGCTGACCTGGCGAAGCTGACCGAGAAGGTCATCCATCTCTTCGCTGGAGTATTCCGTGACATTGCCATCGGACTCGCTGTGCAACGAATTGCTTGCCCGGCCGAAGACGTCGTCGTCCTGCAGACTCGTCGCCACCATCGCAAGGTCGTAGTCGCCGTCGACGTAGACGGACTGCACCTGATCGGCGACGTTCGGAAGCAAGTCGAGCTCGACCTCGAAACCCACCGCCTCGAGCATCGCCTGAATGGCGACGGCGCCTGCCTGGGACGCCCGGTCGTTGCGTGCGGTGTAGGTGATGGTGCCGTCGAAGCCGTCGGCTTTCGCCTCTTCGAGGAGTTCCCGGGCCTTCTCCTCATCGACTTCTGGTTGCTCGGACGTGACCGACCAGCTCGATTCCGGCGAGAAGAACGTCTTGTGCGGGATGCCGGCGCCTTCGGACGCGCGCTCCATGAAGGCCTCGGGGTCGATCGCCCAGTAGATGGCCTGACGCACCCGGGGATCCTCTCCCGGATGGCCTTCGCGGTTGTTGATCCACAGGTTGTTGCTCAGGCTCGTGGTGTTGACCATGCCGCCGATGCCTTCGCCGCGTGCTTCTTCGACGAGTTCCGGGGCGCGCATGAACGCTACGTCAACACCGCCGGACCTCAGCGTGTCCAGGGCGACATCGTCGCTCCCGAGGAAGGTGAAGCGAATACCGTCCAGGTGCGGTTCTTCGCCCCAGTAGTCGTCGTTCGCCGTCACGGTGAGTTCTTCGTCCGGCGCGTAGTTCTCGAAGAGGAACGGGCCGGCGCCGATCGGCTGGAAGTCTTCCGGGTCCTCGTAGGCCGCGGGGGCGAGAATCAGACCCGGTCCTCCCGCCAGCACGACCGAAAAGCGCGGCCAGGGCTCATTAAGGGTGAACTCCACCGTCGAGGAATCCACGGCCTCGATGTCTTCCAGGCCCGTGCGCATCACGTAGGCGTTGAGGGAGAACGATTCGGTATAGCGCTCGATGCTTCCGGCCACCGCCTCGGCGTCGACCGGCGTTCCGTCACTGAACTGGACGCCGTCGCGAAGCTCGAGGGTCCAAGCCGTGCCGTCGTCGTTGCTTTCCAGCGATTCCGCTAGCCACGGTTCCACCGCATCGGTCTCTGCGTCGTAGCGCATCAACGGATCGAAGATGGCCGCCATCGCGTTTCCCCCGGTCGAACCGTTCACATGCGTCTCCGCCGGGTCGAGCGAACGAATGTCCGTGTACTCAGCGACGGTCAGCGTCCCGCCGTCCTGCGGCTCGCCGCCCTCGTTCACGTCGGCCAGTCCGTTCTCGTAGATCGCGCTCCTGTCCACCTCGGCGTCACCGGAATCGGCGTCCGTCCCGCCGCCGCACGCGGCAAGGAGTACCACTCCGGTTACCGCAACCGCCAGGCGACCGCTTATCGTCCTACACGTCATCGCTCCTCCTCCAAGAGGGATGGGCATTCCCCGAACCGAAATCCGCGTGAAAACCAGGTCTTTTGTTCATGGGCAACTACGCATCCGCCAGTACTCCGGTGTTGTGGCAGGCGACGTAGTGTCCCCGCCCCACCTCCCGAAGGACGGGTTCCTCTTGGGCGCACCGTTCGGTGGCCAACGGGCACCGGGTCCGGAAACGGCAGCCCGAGGGCGGCTCCAAGGGGGAGGGGAGTTCGGTGGTTACCTGCTCGGGCTGTGCCTCCGCGTCCTCCTGGCCCGGTATGGAGGCCAGCAGGAGACGCGTGTAGGGGTGCACGGCCTCCAGGTGCATGTCCGTGGCGGGCAGTACCTCGCAGGTCTTGCCGAGGTACATCACCATCACCCGGTCGCTGATGTTCTTGACCACCGCTACGTCGTGGGCGATGAACATCATGCTGAGGCCGTAGCGTTCCTTGGTCTCCTCGAGCAGGTTCAGGATCTGCGCCTGCACGGAGACGTCGAGGCTGGACACGGGTTCGTCGCAGATCAGCACCGCCGGGTCGAGCATCAGGGCGCGGGCGATACAGACGCGTTGGCACTGGCCGCCGGACAGCTCGTGCGCCCGCCGGTCCCACACGGCGTCCGGGTCGAGCCCGACCGCGCGCAGGGCCTCCTCGACCCGGGCGCGCCGGTCGCCGCTGTTCCCGCCCCAGATGTCGACGCCTTCGGCGACGAGGTCGCCGACCCTGCGGCGCGGGTTCAGCGAGGAGACGGGGTCCTGCATGATCATCTGCATCTTGGCGCGGGCGCGGCGCAGGGCACGGGTCCGGAGCGCGGTGAGGTCGGTTTCCCCGAGCGACACCGATCCCGCGGTGGGCTTCGGCAGCTGCATGATCGCCCGCCCGGCGCTGGACTTGCCGCATCCGGACTCGCCGAGGATCCCGAGCGTCTCGCCCCGGACCAGGTCCAGGTTCATGCCGGAGACCGCGTGGACCCGTTTCCCCTTGCCCGCCGGGAACTCGACGACGAGGTCGTCGACGGCGAGGACCTGTTCCGCACCCGTGCGCATGTGGGCGTTTCCGCTACCGGCCATCGCCAGCCTCCGTGTTCACGAGTGTGGTGCCGGAGCCGTCGGCCCCGGACGGGATGTCCGTGCCGGTCCCGACCCCGTTGACGTCCGTGCCGACGGGGTGGTGGCAGGCGACCTCGTGGGGGCCCGTCCCCTCCCGGTCGGCCGCCACATCGCGCAGCTCCGGGGTCTCGTCCTTGCACACGGTCTCCACGCGGGGGCAGCGTTCCGCGAAGCGACAGCCCGGAGGCGGTTCGAGCGGGTTGGGCGGCTGGCCCTCGATGGTGTGCAGCCGACTGTGCGGGGCGGCCGAAAGGCGCGGGATCGAGGCGAGGAGCGCCGCCGAGTAGGGGTGCCGGGTGCTGTGGAAGACCTGGCCGGTCCCGGCGGACTCGACCAGACGGCCGCCGTACATCACGGCCACGTGGTCGGTCCGGCCGCCCACGGCGCCGAGGTCGTGGCTGATGAGGATCACCGCCATGCCGAGGCGTTCGGAGAGGTAGGCCAGCAGGTCCAGGATCTGCCGCTGGACCGTGACGTCCAGCGCCGTGGTCGGTTCGTCGGCGATCAGCAGGTCCGGGTCGCAGGCCAGGGTCATCGCGATGACGACGCGCTGGCGCATACCGCCGGACAGCTCGTGCGGGTACTGTCCCGCCCGCCGTTCCGGCTCCGGGATGCCCACCTGCCGCAGCAGCTCGACCGTGCGCTGCCGTACGGCCTCCCGGCCCATCCCCGTGTGGAGCCGCAGCGCCTCGCTGATGTGCCTGCCCACGAGCTTGACCGGGTTGAGGGAGGTCATGGGGTCCTGGAAGACCATCGCCACCTTCGGCCCCCAGAGGCGCCGGCGCTGGGCGGGCGCAAGCGCGTGCACGTCCTGCCCGGCCAGGGTGACGCAGCCGGTGACGGAGACGTCGGCCCCGTTGGAGACCAGCCCCATGATCGTGCGGCCGAGGACGGACTTGCCCGAGCCCGACTCCCCGACGATCCCCAAGGTCTGGCCCGCCCGAAGGGAGAGGGAGACCCCGTCGACGGCGTGGACGTCACCCCGCGGTGTGTGGAAGGTGGTGCGGAGGGAGTCGACTTCGAGTAGTGGATGTTGGCTCATAGCTTGCCGCTCCGTGTGTCCCAACGTTTGCGGGCCTTCTCGCCGAGGATGTTGAAGGAGAAGACGGTGAGGAAGAGGAAGGCGCCGGGGACCAGGACCACGTGCGGGTGGTCCTCCAGCATGCGGCCCTCGCCTTCGGCGATCATGTTGCCCCAGGTCGGTTCGGGGGGCTGGATGCCCAGACCGAGGAAGCTCAGTGAGGCCTCGGCCACGATGAGCACCGAGATCAGCACCATCGCCATGGACACGACCGGCAGCAGCACGTTGGGCAGCAGTTCACGGGTCATGACGCGCCAGCCGGAGGCGCCCATCGCCTTGGCCGCGAGGACGAACTCGCGTTGGGCGAACGCCATCGTGTTGGCCCGCGCCAGCCGGATCATGGTGGGCACGGTCATGAGTGCCAGCGCGAGGGTCACGTTCCGCGGGCTCGGGGTCAGCACGGTGGCGAGGGCGATCAGCAGGATCAGCGGCGGGACCGCGAGCAGCGCGTTCGTGGCGATACCGACGACGCTGTCCACAGTGCGCCCGAAGTAGCCCGCCAGGATGCCGATGGCCCCGCCGACGACGGCCCCGATGGTGACGGCGGACAGCGCGATGGTCAGCGATGCCCGGGCGCCGTAGAGTGCGCGGGAGAACAGGTCGAGTCCGTAGGCGTTGGTGCCCAGGACGTGGCCCGATCCCCAGTCCGGTCCCGACAGGACGGGTGAGCTCAGGGCCCGGGCGAGGTCGACGTGCTCGGGGAGGGACAGCAGGGGCGCCAAGGCGGCCAGCCCGACGAGGAGGACCAGCCAGACGCCGCTGAACCAGGCGACGACGTCGGCCCCGCGGCGCCCGCGCCTACGATCGGGGGCGCTGGTCCGGCCGCTGGACGGCTCAGGGGTCTGTTCGGTGGTCCTCGTGGAGGTCCGGGCGGGCGGGGTGGCGCTTCTGGTTTCGCGGTGGGTGTCAGACATGGGACCGCCGGATCCTGGGGTCGAGGTACCGGTAGGACAGGTCGATGCAGGCGTTGGTAAGGACGTAGAAGACCGCGATCGCCAGTACGGCGCCCTGCACGGTCGGGTAGTCCCCTTGGTTCGCGGCGCCCACGACCAGGGAGCCCAGGCCGGGCAGGGAGAACAGGTACTCCACGATCACGGTGCTCCCGATGAGCCTGCCGACGCTGAGGCCGAGCAGGGTCACCAGGGAGAAGGACGAGGGGCGCAGGGCGTCGGAGAGCAGGATGCGCAGCGGCGGCATCCCCTTGGCCCGTGCGGCCAGGATGTAGTCCTCGCGCAGGGTGACGATGAGGTCGTTGCGCAGGACACGGGTGAACTGGGCGAGCTCCATCAGCGCGATGGTGATCGCGGGCAGGATCGCGTGGTGGAGGTTGGCGCCGAGGCCCTCGCCCAACCGGGCCCACTCCGCGCGAGGGAACCAGCCGAGCCAGTTGGCGAAGACGATGATCAGGATCAGTCCGGCCAGGAAGTTGGGCACGGACAGGATGCCGAACGTGCCCGCGCTGATCGCCCGGTCGACCCGGCCGCCTTCCCGGTAGGCCGACCACATGGCCAGCGGGATCGCCGCCGCGAGCGCGATGACCAGCGCCATCGCGGCCAGTTGGAGGCTGACCGGCAGGGCCAGGAGCAGGCGTTCGGCGACGTCGTTGTGCGGTGGTACCAGTGAGCTGCCGAGATCGCCCGTCAAGGCGCTGACCAGCCAGTCCAGGTACTGCTCGAATAGCGGCCGGTCCAGCCCCAGCTCTTGGCGCATCTCCTCGTAGGCCTCCGGCGGGTGGCCCTCGCCGAGGGCCATCACCGCGGGGTCGCCGGGGATCAGGGACATCAGCATGAACACACCGAGGCTCACGAGGAGCAGTACCCCGGTCAGCTCGGCCAGTTTGACGGCGGTTCCGCGGATCACTGGTCGACCCGGGCTCCACCGAAGGGCAGGAGCCTCTCGGAGCTCCTGGCCTCGGTGAGCGCGGCGCCTCCCGCGCGGCAGCGGGCTGTGGTGGTTCGTCTCATCTCGACCTCCGAGGGGATCGTCGGACACACGGGTGGCGCGGGCCCCGAGTCGTGTGGCCTGGGCGGGACCTTGGGAGCAAAGTAGAGTGCCCTGCGCACGGCCGTGTGACCTGTCCCACTCATTGAGAGGGGCGTAGGGTCAAGGGAGGCGGTCAGAGGGTCACCGGGCATCCGATCGGGCCATGTGGCGCGCGGCCCGGTAGGAGAAGGCCATCGCCGAACCGAGCGGTACCCCCGGGCCCGGGTAGTGGCCCCCGGTGAAGGAGGCGCTCGTGTTGCCTGCGGCGTACAGGCCCGGAACCACACCGCCGTCCCGGTCGAGTACACGCCCCTCCGTGTCAGTGCGCAGGCCGCCCTTGGTGCCCAGGTCGCTGAGCACCATGCGAGCGGCGTAGTAGGGCGGCCGGTCCACGGGGACCAGGCACGGGTTCGCGGCCTCCCGGGAGCGGTCGGCGAAGAACCGGTCGTAGGGGTCCTCGCCCCGGTGGAAGTCCTCGTCGACGCCGTCGGCCGCGAAGCCGTTGAAGCGGGCGACCGTCGCGGACAGGGCCTCGGGCGGCAGACCCAGCTCCTCCGAGAGTCCGGCGAGGGTGTCGGAGCGGACCCAGGTGCCCGAGTCGAGGTGCTCCCGCGCCGAACCCGCCGGCAGGGCGATGGCCGGCAGCCCGTCGGTGAAGCGCGAGTCGAAGACCAGGTAGGCGGGGACACGGCCGGGTTCGGCGGCCATCGCCCGCCCCATCCGGTCGTAGGGCTGGGACTCGTTGGCGAAGCGGTTCCCGGAGGCGTCCACGATGAGGCCGCCCCGGAACCCCAGGGTGAAGGCGGCGGAGCCGTCGGCCAGGCGCAGCCCGGGGCACCACCAGGCCTGGTCCATCAGGTCGGTGCCTGCACCGACCGCCAGTGCCGCCTTGATCGCGTCGCCGGTGTTGGCGCCCACGGGCGCCATCGTCCACTCGGCGGCCCCGGGGACGCCGTGCTCCGCGCGCATCGCCGCGTCCCCCTCGAACCCTCCGGCCGCCAGGAGGACCCCGTGCTCGGCGCGTACCCGGACCGGTCCGAGGGAGGTCTGGCCTACGACCCCCGCCACGCGGCCGTCCTCGACCACCAGTTCGGTGACGCGGACCCCGGTCCGTACCTCGCCGCTTCCGGTGCTGGTGAGGGCCAGCAGCAGGCGGCCAATCAGTGCGCGGCCCGCGGTGAGCGGGGCGTCGGGGTGGTCCCGGCCCGCGCGGTCGAGGTCCACTTCCGGGCGGACCAGGCCGACCAGGTCGCCGAGCTCCTCGGGCGGCAGTTCGCGCGGGTTGAGGGAGCGTCCGGCGGCGGACCGCCCCGGGAGGTCGAAGTACTCGGGGAAGGGGCGCCACTCGAATCCGAGAGCGAAGTGCTCCAGGAACTCGACGACCTCGGGCGCGGTCTCCAGGAGCGCCTCCCGCCGGTCCCGGCCGCGGTCGCCGAGCAGCGCCTCCAGGTAGGTGCGCGCTGCCGCGGAGGTGTCGCCGATCCCGGCTTTCTCCTGGACCCGGGTCCCGGGGAGCCAGATCGAGGCACCGGAGTAGGCGGAGGTCCCGCCGATCGCCTCGGTCCGTTCCAGGACGACAGTCCGCTGGCCCTGGGCGGCCGCGGTCACCGCTCCGGTCATGGCTCCGGCACCGGAGCCGACCACCACCACGTCGCGGATCAGGTCCCACTTGCCGTTGTCGCCCATGCGTGCCTCTCCCGTTCGGTCCGCCGCCCCCGGCCGGGCCACGGCGCGTCCACCGACGGGAGCACGGTGGGGCCGGGGAACGGTGGCCGGATCCCGCTCACCGGTACCCGCACCTGTCCTGGGGGCGGCTTCGGGTATGGGTAGTCTCTGAACGAGGAGTCCGGCTGAGCCGAGAGATCATGGGGGTACGGTGCCGCGAATCGCTGAGTCCAGGCCCCCGGCCGAGCCCAGCTCGCCCGACCAGCGGGCACGGCACGTGCGCATCCTGCGTGCGGCGGCCCACTTCGGGGCCGAGAAGGGGCTGGAACGGGTCCAGATGCACGAGGTGGCCAAAGAGGCGGGTGTGGCCATCGGGACGCTGTACCGGTACTTCCCGTCGAAGACCCACCTGTTCACCGCCGTCATGGCCGAACAGATCGAGCATTTGGACGGGAGCGCTCCGAGCACCGCGCCGGGTACGGACCCGGAGGACGCGGTCGCCGACCTGCTCGTGTTCGCCAGCCGGCAGCTCCTGTGCAAGCCCACCCTGGCGTCGGCCATGCTGCAGTCGGCCAACGCCGCCAACGCCGCCATGGTCACCGACGCGGGTCGGATCGACACCAGGTTCCACTCGCTCCTGCTGCGCACCCTGGGCCTCGACGAACCCACGGCCCACGACGTCACCCTGGTCCGGCTGCTGGTGCAGTGCTGGTACGGCGTCCTGCAGTCCAGCCTCAACGGGCGGGTCTCCATGCCCGACGCCGAGAACGACATCCGGGTCGCCTGCCGCCTGCTGCTCGTGCCCAGGTCGAACGCGGACCGCTCCGACTGATCCGGCGTCCCGCTCTGCGGGACCTTCGGCTCCCCCCGCCCACACGCGCTCTAACGTCGTGAGCCCGCACCGGAGCGCCGACGAGCCCGGTGCCAGGCAAGGGGGAGCATGAACCGCTTCGAAGGAAAGAGGGCCCTGGTCACCGGGGCGGCCTCCGGTATCGGCCGGGCCACCGCGCTCCGGCTCGTCGCCGAAGGGGCGGCGGTCCTCGCCGTCGACCGCTCGGCCGACGGCCTCCGGGAGACCTGCGCGCTGGCGACGGGACCGGGACGGGCCGTGCCGCGGGTGGCCGACGTCACCGATGAGCCGACGGTCGTGGCAGCGGTGGAGACGGCGGTCGACCGACTCGGCGGGCTCGACGTGCTCGCCAACGTGGCCGGTACCCACCGGACGACGCCCATCGGTGAACTGACCGTCGAGGACCTGAACACGCTGTTCTCCGTCAACCTGGTCGGCACCGCCCTGTTCTGCCGGGAGGCCCTGCCGCATCTGCCCGACGGCAGCGGCGTCATCGTGAACGTCGCCTCGGCCTCGGCCACCCAGGGCAACCCGTACATGACGGCGTACTCGGCCTCCAAGGGCGCGGTGCTCTCCTTCACCCGGAGCCTGGCGGCGGAGGTAGTGGGGCGGGGGATCCGCGTGGTCCCCGTCTCCCCGGGCTCCGTCGCCACCCCGCTGACCGCGGGCAACGTCCTTCCGGACCACCTGGACGTCCGCTACTTCGGGCGGATCCGCTCGATGCTCGGCAGCGGCACCCCGGAGCAGGTCGCCGGCGTCATCGCGTTCGCCGCCTCAGCGGACGGCGGCTATGTCACCGGATCCGACGTGCTCGTCGACGGCGGCGCCCAGACCTGAACCGATTGCAGAACGAAAGAGGTGAGCGGACATGGTGCGACGCGTCGTCGTGACCGGCTCTGCATCGGGGATCGGCCGATCCCTCGAGGGGCTCCTGGCGGACCAAGGGGACGAGGTCATCGGTGTCGACCTGGACGGTGCCGCGGTCCGAGCCGACCTCGCGACCGAACAGGGGCGCGCCGCGGCGGTGGAGTCGGTGCTGGACGTGTCGGGCGGCGCCGTCGACGCGGTCGTCGCCTGCGCCGGGCTGTCGGTCCGGGACGCGCGGGCGGTGCGGGTGAACTTCTTCGGCGCCACGGCGCTGCTGGACGGCCTGCGTCCCGCGCTGGCCGCCGCCGAGGCCCCGCGCGCTGCCGTGGTCGGTTCCGTCTCCGGGAATCGGCCTGCCGACGGCGCCGTGGTGGACGCCTGCCTGGCGGGCGACGAACCGGGGGCCGTGGCACGCGCCGAGCAGGTGGCCGCGGAGGGCAACGGGAACCTGCTCTACCCGGCGTCGAAGGCGGCGCTGGCGAGGTGGGTCCGGGGCCGGTCGGTCACCGGGGAGTGGGCCGGAAACGGGATCGCGCTGAACGCGGTGGCGCCCGGGGTCGTGCGCACGCCCATGTCGGCGGGGCTCTTCGAGGACGAACGCATGCGCAAGGCCATGGACGAGGCCGTTCCGATGCCGTTGAACGGGTACGCCGACCCCGTCGCGGTGGCCTATGCCCTGCGGTGGCTCGTCAGCCCGGAGAACTCGCACATGGCGGGCCAGGTGCTCTACGTCGACGGCGGCGCGGAGGCCGCCCTTCGGGGGCAGGACGTCTACTGAGTCGGAGCCTTCGGTCACCGGCGCCGCCGGAACAGTGGGCGGCGCCGGCCCTAAGGGCGTCGGTTGTGCCGGGTCAGCTGGGGGCGGCCGCGTTGCCCACGCCGGTGGTGTCGAGTTCGGCGACGCTGTAGGCCGCGTACCCCCGCATCGGGTCGCGTCCGTTGAAGTAGGAGGTGACCTTGGCGTCCAGCTCCTTCACGGAGAACGTTCCGGTGTCGGCCGTGAACTGGTGCTCCACCTCGGGTGCGGACATCAGCGCGACCATGTCCCCGTACACGACGAACACCTGCCCGGAGATCCCCTCAGCGCTGGGGGAGGCCAGGTAGCTGACGAACGTGCCCACCCGCTCGGGGGCGAGGATGTCCAGGGTGTCGCCGCCGTCCGGCGCGCTGAACACGTCGGCGGTCATGCCGGTCCGTGCGCGGGGGCAGATCGCATTGGCGCGGACCCCGTACTTGGCCAGGCCCTGGGCGGCCGACAGCGTCAGCGCCGTGATGCCCGCCTTGGCCGCGCCGTAGTTGGGTTGGCCGGGGCCGCCGAAGAGGAACGCCTCGGAGGACGTGTTGATCAGGCGCCCGTAGACCGGGCCGCCGGACCGCTTGCTCGCGTCGCGCCAGTAGGCGGCCGCGGCGCGGGACACCGCCGCGTGCCCCTTGAGGTGGACGCGCACGACGTCGTCCCAGTCCTCCTCCGACAGGTTGAACAGCATCCGGTCCCGCGTGATGCCAGCGTTGTTCACCACGATGTCGAGGCCGCCGAACTCATCGACGGCGGTGCGGACCAGCCGCTCACCCATCGACCAGTCGCCCACGTCGCCGGTCACCGCGACCGCGGAGCGCCCGAGGGCCTTGATCTCCTCGACCACGTCCTCGGCGGCCGACCCCATGTCGTTGACCACCACGTCGGCGCCCTGCTGGGCGAGGGCGAGGGCCTCGCTGCGGCCCAGGCCGGAACCGGCCCCGGTGACCACGGCGCTCCGGCCCTTCAGGTTGTTGTCGGAACCCATGACTCTCCTGATCCTGTGCTGTTGCAGCCGTCCGGAGAAAAATAGTATAAATTCTAGTTTTCTAGCCGCCCGGTCTCGGTGAGTGGTCACGGTTCTTCCGTGAACCCTTGGTTCTTTCGTCCGGCTTCCGCCGTTCCGGATGGTGCTGGGCATTGTGCTTGACAAGAATCAATTCTAGTATCTCGGCAGGATCGGACGAGGGAGCCGCCCAGGGCGGGGACCCCGTACGGAGAGGACGGGAGAGAACATGACCGAGGCCGTGATCGTCGACGCAGTGCGAACACCGGTCGGGCGCCGCCGCGGGGCGCTCTCCGGACTGCACCCCGCCGAACTCCTGGGCAGGGCCCAGACGGGCCTGCTCGGCCGGGCGGGACTCGAACCGGGCGAGGTCGCCCAGGTGGTCGGCGGCTGCGTCACCCAGGCGGGCGAGCAGTCCAACAACGTCACCAGGCAGGCCTGGCTGCACAGCGGCCTGCCCTACCGGACGGCGTGCACCACCATCGACTGCGCCTGCGGCTCCTCTCAGCAGGCGGTGCACATGGTCGCCGGGCTGATCGCCTCAGGCGCCATCGACACCGGTGTCGGCTGCGGGATCGAGGCGATGAGCCGCGTCTTCCTCGGCCAGGCGATCACCCCGGAGACCGGCAGCCCCCAACCGGACGACTGGTCCCTCGACATGCCCGACCAGTTCTCCGCCGCCGAACGCATCGCCCTCAAGCGCGGCATCAAGCGGGAGGACGCCGACGCGCTCGGCCTCACCTCGCAGCGCCGGGCCGCCCGGGCCTGGGCCGAGGGCCGGTTCGACACCCAGGTCCTCCCCGTCCGGGCACCCGAACAGGGACCCGACGGGCCGACGGGCCAGTACACGACCGTCACCCGGGACGAGGGACTCCGGGAGACCAGCGAAGCCGCCCTGGCCGGGCTCAAACCGGTACTCCCGGACGGGATCCACACCGCCGGGAATTCCTCGCAGATCAGCGACGGCGCCGCCGCGGTCCTGCTGATGAGCGCGGAACGCGCCCGACAGCTCGGGCTCCGGCCACGCGCGCGCATCCTCGCCTCCGGCATGGTCGGGTCGGACCCCTACTACCACCTGGACGGTCCCGTCGAGGCCACACAGCACGTACTCGACCGGGCCCGGATGTCCCTGACCGACATCGACCTCGTGGAGATCAACGAGGCCTTCGCCTCGGTGGTGCTGTCGTGGGCGCAGGCGCACGATGCCGACATGGACCGCGTGAACGTCAACGGCGGGGCCATCGCCCTGGGGCACGCGGTCGGCTCCACCGGCGCCCGCCTGGTCACCCAGGCACTCCACGAACTGGAGCGCTCCGACTCCTCGACCGCGCTGATCACCATGTGCGCCGGGGGCGCGCACTCGACGGGCACCATTATCGAACGGGTGTGAGCAACGATGACCATCGGTCTGACCGAGGAACACCGACTACTCCGCGACTCCGTGCGCGCCTTCGCCGAACGACGCTCCGGGGCGGAGACGGTCCGCGCCGCGGTGGACGCCCCGAGGGAGGACCGCCCTCCCTTCTGGCCTGAGCTCGCCGAACAGGGCCTGCTCGCCCTGCACCTTCCCGAGGAGGACGGCGGGGCGGGCTACGGCCTCGTCGAACTCGCGGTGGTCGCGGAGGAACTGGGCCGGAACCTGGTACCCGGCCCCTTCCTGCCGACCGTGCTCACCAGCACCGTTCTGCACCGGGCCGGGCACCGGGTCCACCTGCCCGGGCTGGCCGACGGGTCGCTGACCGCCGCGGTGGCGCTGCGGCCCGCCGGACTCGAGCTCTCAGGGGCAGGAGAAGGGGGCGGCGGGTTCACCCTCTCCGGTACCTCCGAGCCGATCATGGGCGGCCAGGTCGCCGACCTGTTCGTCCTCCCCGCGAAGGGCGCTGACGGGGTTAGGTGGGTCGTCCTGCCGAGAGAGGCACTGGACGTGGTGGACCTGCCCGGCCACGACCTCACGCGCCGAGTGGCGCGGGTCCGGGCCGACGGCGCCGCCGTGGCCCCCGGCGACGTGCTGACCGGACTGGGGGACCACGGCGTTCTCGACCTGGCCGCCACCCTGTTCGCCGCGGAGGCGTCGGGGATCGCGGACTGGGCCACGACCACCGCGGCCGAGTACGCGGCCACCCGCGAGCAGTTCGGCCGCCCGGTCGGCCAGTTCCAGGGGGTCAAGCACCGGTGCGCCAGGATGCTGGCCCGAGCCGAACAGGCGCGGGTGTGCGCCTGGGACGCCGCGGCCGCCGCTGACGGCACGGCAGGGGAGGGGGACCCGGAGGCCTCCCTCGCCGCCGCGGTCGCCGGTGCGACCAGCGTGGCGGCGGGCTTCGACACCGCCAAGGACTGCATTCAGACCCTCGGCGGGATCGGGTTCACCTGGGAGCATGACGCGGGCCTGTACCTGCGCCGGGCACAGACGTCACGCATACTGCTCGGCTCCACCGCACGGTGGCGGAGCCGCGTCGCCCGCCTCACCCTGGACGGGACGCGCAGGAAGATCAGCGTTGACCTCCCGCCCGAAGCCGAACGGCTCCGCGCCGGGATCAGGGACGAGCTCGCCCCGGCCAAGGACATGGCCGAGCCCGAACGGTTCGCCTACCTCGCCGAACGCGGGTACACCGCCCCGCACCTGCCCGCCCCCTGGGGCAGGGGCGCCGACGCGGTGGCGCAGCTGGTGATCGCCGAGGAGATGCGGGCCGCCGACGTGCGCGCCGCGGACCTCGTGATCGGCGCCTGGGTGGTGCCCACCCTCATCTCCCATGGCAGCGCCGAACAGCACGAGCGGTTCCTGCCGCCGACCCTGCGCGGCGACCTTGTGTGGTGCCAGCTCTTCAGCGAACCCGGCGCCGGGTCGGACCTCGCCGCGCTCAGCACCAAGGCGGAGCGGGTGGACGGCGGGTGGCGGATCAGCGGCCAGAAGGTCTGGACGTCCATGGCCCGCGAGGCGCAGTGGGGCATCCTGCTCGCCCGCACGGACCCTGAGGCCCCCAAGCACCGCGGCCTGTCCTATTTCCTGCTGGACATGGCCAGCCCCGGGATCGACATCCGGCCGCTGCGCGAGATCACCGGTGACGCCCTGTTCAACGAGGTGTTCCTCGACGACGTGTTCGTGCCGGACGGGATGCTCGTCGGAGAGCCCGGCGAGGGATGGCGGCTCGCCCGCACGACCCTGGCCAACGAGCGGGTCTCGCTCTCCAACGACTCCTCCCTCGGTTCGGGCGGCGAGGCCCTGCTCGACCTGGCGGCGGCCGCCCCGGAGGAGCTGGACGGGGCCCGGCTGGCCGAACTCGGCGGCATCCTGTGCGACGCCCAGTCCGGCGCCCTGTTCGGGCTCCGGAGCGCCCTCCGGTCGCTGTCGGGCGCCCAGCCCGGAGCGGAGTCCAGCATCGGCAAGCTCATCGGCGTCGAGCATATACAGCAGGTCTGGGAGACCGCCGTGGACTGGGGCGGGGCCGAGGCCGTGTCCGGCGCGGGGGAAGCGGCCGGGACCGCCTGGAAGTTCCTCAATACGCGCTGCATGTCGATCGCGGGGGGCACCACCGACGTGCAGCTGAACATCATCGGTGAGCGCCTGCTGGGACTGCCGCGCGACCCCGCACCCGCCCAGCGCTGACGAGACCCCTTGCCCGAACCCCCCTGTCCCGAGTCCGAGGAGGACCCGCCCGTGCCGATCGATCCGGAAGCGGCGCTCAAGGCCGACCCCGTCATCAGCGAGGTCAGCTGGACCCAGCGCGACGTACTGCTCTACCACCTCAGCTTGGGGGCCGGGTCCGGGCCGGACCCCGAACTGGCCTACACCTACGAACGCGACCTGCGCGTGTTGCCGACCTTCGCCATGGTGGCGGGGCAGGGGATCTCGTCCACCACCCGGAGCGGCTCGACCATGAGCATGCCCGGGATCGACGTCGACGTGCGCCGACTCCTGCACGCCGGCCAGGGCCTCACGGTGCACCGTCCGCTGCCCGTGTCGGGCAGTGCCGCGCTCAGCTCCCGCGTCACGGAGGTGTGGGACAAGGGCAAGGCCGCGCTGATCGTGTACGAACAGTCCGCGACCGGCGAGGACGGAGACCCGCTGTGGACCTCGACCATGCGGATCTGGGCGCGGGGCAAGGGCGGGTTCGGCGGCGGACCCGGCCCCGAGGAGCCCTGGTCGGCGCCCGACCGCGCACCGGACCTGTCCTTCGACGCGCCGACCGGCCCCGGACAGGCGCTGCTGTACCGGCTCAACGGTGACCTCAACCCGCTGCACGCCGACCCCGAGGTGGCGCGCGCGGTGGGGTTCGACGCCCCGATCCTGCACGGTCTGGCCTCCTACGGCATCGTCGCCAAGACCGTCGTCGACCATGTGCTCGACGGTGACGCGCACCGCCTGACCGGGCTGTCGGCGCGGTTCTCGGGCACGCTCGTGCCCGGGCAGACCATCCGGACCGAGCTCTGGCGTACCGGCGACGAGCTGCTCCTTCGGGCCACCTGCCCCGAGAGCGACGGCGCGCCCGTGCTCACCCACACCCGTGCGACGGTCGCGCCGTGACCGCGCGGACGGCGGGAACGGCGGGGGCTGCGGGAACGGGCGAGGCGCCCGCCCTGACCGCCGTCGACAGCGGTCAGGGCGTGGACGCCGCGGTGGCTGCCGCCCGCCGCGTGGTGGAGTCGCTCCTACGGGCGGGGGAGGTGTCCGACACCGACCTGGCCGGTATCGCGGACCGTCTGAACGCCGTCGCGGACGAGGTGGATCTGGCCGCCCCCGAGCTTCGGGCGCGCATGGTGAACATGTGGCGGGGCGAGGGTGTGACCCGCCACGACCCGGTCACCGGCCCGGAGAACGCGGTCGCGCCGCCCCTGGCACTGGAAGGCGGTGCCGACGGATCCGTGTCAGGGGTGGTGGAGCTGGGATTGGCCTACCAAGGGCCGCCCGGCTACGTCCACGGGGGAGTGTCGGCGCTGTTGCTGGACCACACGCTCGGTGTAGCCAACCACTGGGCGGGGCTGTCGGGGATGACCGCGGAACTGACCCTGCGCTACTTGCGCCCCACCCCGCTCTTCGAGCCGTTGACGGTTTCGGCGCACCAGGTCTCCGTCGACGGCCGCAGGATCGGCACCCGGGGAAGTATCAGCGCTGGCGGAAAGGTGTGCGTCACCGCTGAGGGAATGTTCGTGGCGACCCACCCGGATCGGCCCCGCTGACTCCGGCAGTCCTTTCCCGCCGTGATCTTGCCCTGGTTTCCATCCTCGAGTCCTTGGGGTCAGGTGGTTGCTACAGGAAAGTATGACACCACCCTCTGAAATTCCTCGAACAATGGTTTCGGGGGTGGTGATGTCTCTTTTGGCTGGGCTTGCTCTGTCGGCTGACGGTTCCCTCCTTTCCCGCCGCGTGATTGTGGCCGTCTCCGCTGCGCGCGTCAAGGTCGTCGCCATCGAGCGCTTCGCGCGTCAACGGCGCTCCACCTTGACCCGCTCCGCTACGACGGCGGGTTGGCG